>CAZMJW010000025.1:3414-8971 GCA_964566915.1 uncultured Gammaproteobacteria bacterium | reverse complement strand
CTTCTACTCTCAATGGATGTTTCATAATTTTTAATTTTAATGTACAACATAGCGGAGATGAGAGGATTCGAACCCCTGATACCTCTTTCAAGGCATACCGCATTTCGAGTGCGGCGCATTCAACCAGCTCTGCCACATCTCCTACGATTTAAGAACTTTTAGATCATCTTCACTTAATTTTTCGTATCTTCCTTCAGATAGTGTTGCTAATTTAACGCCAGCTATTTCTATTCTTTGTAAATCTAAAACCTTGTATTTAAAAACTTCAAACATTTTTCTTATTTGTCTCTTTTTTCCTTCACTTAAGATTATTTCAAAATAATTGTTTGGCTTGTTTATAATATTCTCAACTTTAGCTATTCCTTCCTCGCCACCAATATTAACACCTTTAATAAATTCTTTTTTCATTTCAGAAAAATTATTAACCATAGGAGAAACTTTGACTAAATATTTTTTATTATGTTTATATTTTGGATGACTAATTTTTTGAGTCAAGTCTCCATCATTTGTTAGTATTACCAACCCACGACTGTTTTTATCTAGACGACCAATAACAAAAAGTCTTTCATTACTATTTACTAATTCAAAAATGTTTTTTTCATTTTTAAATGATTTACTAGTACAAACATATCCTTTTGGTTTGTTTAACTTTAAATATGTATAGTTTTCTGGAAATGATATTTTTTTTCCTCTAACAATAATTATGTCTTTTTCAATATCAACCATTTGACCAACGGTTGCATTTTTTCCGTTTATCTTAACACTGCCATTTAAAACCAAATCCTCAGCTTTTCTTCGCGAAGAAAGGCCACTTAAAGCGATAGCTTTTTGAATTATTATACTCATATATTATTATTTTGCTCGATAATAAAAGTGGCTAAAACCGCTAAAATTAAGAAGAATAAAACCGATAAATCATTTTTAAAGTATGGAACATCTACTAAACCATGAATCACTACTACTAGCATAGCAGAAAACAGAGATAAAAGAATATATTGATTCTTTTTGTTTTCTTTTTTTTGCTTAAAATATATCTTTAAAGAAATAAATAAGAATCGACAAATTAAAAGAACAAATATAATCATCCCAAATAATCCAAGTTCAGTCCAAAAATTTAAGAAAATATTGTGTGGGTATAAGTATATTTCTACTGGTTGCCAATATTTTTGATGTAGATCTTTGTTAGCCCAAACTACGGCATCAAAATTCTCTATATTGTCAAAATTATAGAAAATTCCTTCTTGATGGTAGGGTTTAACTGCTTCTTGATATGAACTTAGACCGTTACCTAAATAAAAACTATCACCCTTTAAAGTTTGCATTGTTTCGCTCCATTGCTGTAATCTAATTTGTCCAGAAAGATCTTTAAAGCTTAATTTATCAAAAACATAATTTCCTAAGGGTTTATAAAAAAATAAAGACAATATGAGTATTAATAAAATACCTGATATAATTTTCCTACATTTTTTATTATAAAAAAAATAGAAAATTGTTAATGATAACATAAGAGCAATCATTGCTCCTTCAGATTTAGCAAAATATATAGATAAAAATGATAAAAGAATGGTTATAATAATAATAATTTTTTTCAGACTATTTTTTAAGTCCGTTCTTTTCGGTAAATAATGAAAATATCCTAGAAGTAAAATAGAAATTGGGGCTAACAGCAAACCAACCGCATTGGGATATGTAAACCAAGAAACAACTCTTCTGGTTTCAATATTTGACCAAAATTCATTAGGTATAAATTGTCCAGTTATTTTTTGATAAATAGCAAATATAGACACAAGAAGCGCTAAAAATGTTAAGGAAATAAAAATTTTTGATCTTCCCTTATCTCTGTTTAATAGATTTATTACTAGAACAAAAAATAATACGGGCTCAATAAAATATGCTTTTAGAATTCCAAGTGATGCAATAGAAAAGTTAGCTACAATAACTGAAATGCTAGCAATAATTAAAATAAGAATTATTTCTATATAAAAAGGATATTTAATTTTATTCTTTCTTTTTTTAATTAATTCTTTTATATTTGGTCCTTTTTTAAAAAACCATACAACAAAAGTAGTTAAAATCATTGACTCTAGTAGAGTAAAAGGGATTGTTAAAATAGTAAATCTTATTAAATAACTTGGTAAAAAAACAATTATAAAAGACGTAGCTAAATCTTGTCGTTTAATTGCTAAGAAAAGAAACACAATAAAAAATGTAAATATTAAAATTTCCATATTTAAATTATATCATAATATAAAATAAAAAACGCCTCTTAAAAGTAGAAGCGTTTTTTGTCTTATCTTTAAGCTCTTTCAACGTATTCTCCAGTTTCGGTATTTACTTTTATTACATCTCCTTCGTTTATAAACATTGGGGCACTTATAGTAGCACCTGTCTCTATTTCAACAACTTTATTAACATTACCAGCAGAATTTCCTTTTACTCCAGGAGGAGCACTAATCACCTTAAAATCCATTTTTACTGGTAAACTAATTGATACTGGTTTTGATTCAAAATACAAAACATCAACATCAATTCCATCCTTTAAGAATTTATCTTGATCACCAATCGAGTCAACATCTAAACTAAATTGTTCAAAACTAGTGTTATCCATGAAATAAGCAAATTCTTTATCTTTATATAAAAAATTGGCTTTTTGCGTTTGAGTTGCAGCTTCTTCTGCTTTTTCTGCTCCTTGAAAAGTTTTTTCTAAAACATTACCATTTATTAAATTACGACATTTGACCTTTAAAACAGCTCCACCTCTGCCCATTTTATGATGATCAGTTTTAATAATTACAAATGGTTCATTGTTTATTTTGATAACTTTGCCAGTTTTAATTTCATTAAAATTAAGCATATTATTATATTAACTACATTAATTATTTATGGGTTGCTGATAAAAGAGCCATGACTCTTGCTCTTTTTACAGCTGTAGCTAATTTTCTTTGATGCCATGAACATACACCAGTTCTTGAACCTGGTAATATTTTCATAAAAAAGTTAACAAACTTTTTTAATGTTCTTACATCTTTATAATCTACTTCAATGCTATTTGCACAAAAATAACATTCTTTATTTTTTGAATTACTCATATTTTTAACTTATTATTATTTATTAAAAAGGAATATTTTCTACTCTAATTTCTTCTTCATCAATTTGATCTTCTGGGACTTGAATTACTTCTTCTGAAGAAGAATTGTTATTACTATAACTACCCGAAGATTGAGAAGGATTATTATCACCTTTATTATCTAACATAATCATATTCTCTACTACTATTTCTGTTCTGTATCTTTTAACTCCATCTTGTCCAGTCCAGTCTGTAGTTTGAAGACGACCTTCTATATATACCTTTGATCCTTTGTGTAAATATTTTGAACAAATTTCTGCTAATTTTCTCCAAGCAATAACATTATGAAATTCAGCTTTTTTTTGTTGTTGTCCAGATTGATCAGTCCAAACCATATTTGTTGCTACCGAAAAAGAAGCAACAGCTTGACCACTAGTTGTATTTCTTAACTCCGGGTCTCTGGTTAGGTTACCAATTATCATGGCTTTGTTTAAATTCATATTATTCTGGAAAACTGATAAGCCTTATAAAACCCCTATCAGTTAACGTGATTAATTTATATTAAATCGTCGACGTTTAAAATACCTTCCAGTTTTTCATCTAAATCTTTTAGGTTCTCTTTGGTTTCTTTTTTATCATCTTCTTTCTTCTCGTCTTTTTTTTCTTCTTTTTTAGACTCAACGGTATTTACATCATCTTTTTTATTGTCTTTTTTTTGTTCTTCTTTTTTATTCGCTTCTTCTTTCTTTTTAGCTATTTTGGCTTGAATTTCTTCTTCTGTTTGTTTTTTAGTTAAAATAATTTGATGTCTTAATACTTCATTATTTAAACGAATAAGTCTATTTAAATCAGCTAATTTTTCTCTTTCTAAATCAAATTCATACAATGCATAATAACCATATTCATTGTGTTTAATTTTATAAGCTAATTTCTTTTTTCCCCAATATTCTTCGTAAGTAATCTTACCATCATTAGTTTCTATTAATTCTCTTAGGTTAGAAATAACTTTCTTAGCCTCTTCTTCGGTAAATTTGTTTGGTACTATAAATAATATTTCATAGCTTCCAAGTGAATCTTTTTTTGTCTTTGACATAATAATTTTAACAAAAAGAATATGAAAAATATTTTAAAATTTATTAAACACTTTTCAAAACTTTTTTTATTTATAATTTATAAAAAAACTCCAAAAGTATTCCCTAAGAACTTGGAGTCTAGAAAATACCTTTAATTTGATCTAACTAATCAAATTATTACGAACATTTGTTCGAACATGGAAAAGATATAAAATCTTTAGTTGTATTAGCATGGTATCAAAAATATCAGAAAAAGTCAACTATACATAATTGATTTTTTGATATATGATAATCTATATGAAATATTATTTTGTTTTAGGAAATAATCCTGGTTTATCAATAGCCGAACTTAATAGTTTGTTAGATTTAAGTAATTCTAAACTACTTTCACAGAATTTTTTAATTGTAGATTTAAAGGTTGAATTTAATGCATCTGAATTGATTAAAAAATTGGGTGGAATAATTAAGATTGGCGTAATTAGAGATGAGTATATCAACAACTTTCAAACTCTTTTAGACAAAAGTCTTGAAACAGTCTTAAAAAAGAAAGATTTATGCTTAGAAGGAAAATTTAATTTTGGTATATCTAATTATAATTTTTCTGATTTAAATAAAAAAGATTTAGGTCTTAAAATAAAAAAAGAGTTAAAGGGTAAAAATATTAACTCTCGTTTTGTTGTTAGTTCAGAAAAAACACTATCTAGTGTTGTTATAACTCAAAATAAATTAATAAAAAAAGGTATTGAACTAGTAGTTTGTAAAGACGATAATGGTATTATAATCGGTGAAACTTTAGACGTTCAACCCTTTAAAGACTTATCAAAAAGAGATTTTGGAAGACCAGCAAGAGATGATCACTCTGGTATGCTACCTCCTAAGCTAGCTATGACTATGATTAATATTGCTAGTCAAGGCATGAATAATCTTTCTATTTTAGATCCTTTTTGTGGGTCTGGAACAGTTTTAGGTGAATCTGCTTTAATGGGTTTTAAAAATATATATGGCTCAGATATATCTAAAAAAGCAATTGATGATACATTTGAAAATTTTAATTGGATTAAAAACAAATATAATATAAATGATTTGGTTTTAAAATTAAAAGTCAAAAGTGCGGAAAAATTATCTCAATTTATTAAAACAAAAAGTATAGATATAATTGTTACTGAACCATATCTTGGTCCCCAAAGGGGCATGATTAATTTCAAAGAAACGATTAACAATTTAGAAAACCTGTATTCAAAGGCTATTAGCGAATTTTATAAAATATTAAAGGATAATGGTAGGGTTGTAATGGTGTGGCCAAGTTTTTATGGACAAAAACCTATAACTCCAAATTATCAAGGATTTAAAATAGTATCACCTCTTCCAAATAATCTAAAAAATAAAACTATTTGGTCTCTAGATATGGGTTCACTTG
>CAZMJW010000025.1:0-3404 GCA_964566915.1 uncultured Gammaproteobacteria bacterium | reverse complement strand
TAACAAATTATTAAAAATTACCGACAGAAATACAATTTTATATGGAAGACAAGGACAAAAAGTTTATAGAGAAATAGTAATACTTGAAAAAACAAAAACCAGTTAATAAAACTGGTTTTTAATTTTTAAATACAATATTTTACCTATTAATTAAAAAATGACAAACATCCCCATCTTGAACAACATATTCCTTGCCCTCTGTTCTTATTAAACCCTTTTCTTTTGCTTGAACCTCTCCTTCACATTCAACAAAATTATCCCATGAAATTACCTCAGCTCTAACAAATCCTTTAATAAAGTCTGTATGAATAACACCAGCCGCTTCAGGGGCCTTAGTGCCCTTTTTTATAGTCCAAGCTTTAGTTTCATCTTTTCCGGTTGTAAAAAAGGTATCTAGATTAAGTGTTTTATAAGCAATTCTAATTAATTTATCTAATCCACTTTCCTCAAGACCAAGTTCTTTTATATACTCTTTTTGGTCTTCTTCTGGTAATGAAGCAATTTCTTCTTCTATTTTAACATTTACTTTTACTACCGGATCAGAAACACCAAAAAAATCTGTTCCATCATGCTTATCATCAATGTTTAATAAATAAATAATTGGTTTTATGGTTAATAAATTTAGGGTTTTAATAAACACCCTCTCTTCATCTGTAAAAACTAAATCTCTTACAGCTATTCCATCACCTAAAGACTTGAATAGTCTTTCTAAAATTAGTAATTGAACTTTTAATTCTTTGTTTCCGCTTTTTGACTCTTTTTTAGTTTTTTCTAGTCTTTTTTCGACTGTTGCCAAATCAGCAAATATTAATTCCATATTAATAGTTTCCTTGTCTCCTTTAGGATCAATTTTTCCATTAACATGAATAATATTATCATCTTTAAAATCACGAACAACTTCGCATATAGCATCACATTCTCTGATATTGGCTAAGAATTTATTACCTAAACCTTCTCCTTTTGAAGCGCCAGCAACCAATCCAGCAATGTCAACAAATTCTATTGTTGTAGGAAGTATTTTTTCGGGTTTAGAAATTTCCGCTAATTTTTCCAATCTTTCATCGGGTACTTTAACAACTCCTACATTTGGATCAATAGTACAAAAAGGGTAATTTGCAGCTTCTACGGAAGTTTTAGTTAATATATTAAATAAACTTGATTTACCAACATTAGGCAAACCAACGATTCCAATTGATAATGGCATATTTTTATTATTACAAAATTAGTATAGCAATAATTAGTTTTTTTGCAATTATTTATGTAACTAGTATAAAAAATAAAGTCGCTTAAATAAGCGACTTTTTTGAAATAGACTAAATACATTTTTTACAAACCATTGCTGTTGGAATTACTGCAAGTCTTTGAATTTCAATATCTCCATTGCATCTAACACAAACTCCATACGAACTCGGATTGTTATTAATTAAATCAAGAATTTTTTGATAATGACTCAAAATCTGGATTTGATTCTCTTTTTCCTTAGAGTCATTTATTAACTCTATTTGTTTTTCACAATCTTGAATCATTAACAAGATTCTTTTTTCTTGATTTTCAATAAAATCATTTGACAACATTTTCTTTCTTTTCTTCATTTGCCTTTTATTTGTCTATTTTTTAAAATATAAAGAACTGACTTGAACATTAATTTATATCAATTTTTTACAAAAGTCAAGATTAAACAACTAAAAACATTTTTGATATTGACAATTATTAATATTTGTTGTATAATAAGTACTCAATGTTTAAAAAAAAGAATCATGAGATTTGATGAAAGTGCAAAATTTTTCTACAATTCCTTGATTGAGTTTATTGATTTAAGAAAATCAATTAAAGAAGAAAGGACAAGTACAGTAAAAGGTGAATTCGGATATCTTCATCTTTTAAAATTACACGAAATTTGTAAAAATTTCATCATCAAAACAAATGAAAACAAAGAAATAATTTTTGATCTCATCTATGAGGAAATAAATAAAGATAATTTTTGTTTTGATGATTTGAGAAAAACATTGGAAAAAGAAAAAAGCTTTGGTTACAAAAACCTGGCTTTAGTAACAAAAATTAGACTCGCTAAAAAATAAGCGGGTCTTTTTCTTTTTACAATGTAAATCGATCTTCATTATCTCTTTTCATAGCCTCAGAACCATGATCATCACTAGATAAATAATCTTGATAAAATTCAGCTCCTAAACTATTCAATACATTACCTCTATAAGAAGGATTATTTTCATCAAAGATTTTAATTTTATCTACTATTGAAAAACCTTCCGAGCCGGCTCGTAGTTTATGAAAACAATCTACAGATGAATACTTTGATTTATTTAATAAATCTCTATTAATTCTAAGTGCATATATATATTTTGCGGTTTTTAAATTAAATAACTTTTTTAAATCAGAGCTGAAATATATATATTCATCTTCTTTACTTTTTTTAATTTCATCCTGTATTTCTTTGGGACTAACGTGAAATACAATATCGCTGCTTTCCGCTCTCTTTAAAATAATTGTATTTAATTGATCTAAATCAACTCTATCTCTTATTACATAAATATTTTCCCTTAACTCTTTATCTAAAGGTTTTAAAGCGTTACCTAAACTATTATCATCTAACTCAATTAATAACTTATTAGGTTCATAATCCTCAATGTTTGATAAAGCTTTGTTTTTTTCTTCATACAAAGCATCTTTCCAATCAATGTTTCCTTTTTTTCTTTCAGAAATAATTTTATTAAAAATATTCTCTCTGGAATTTTCAGTTATTTGTTCCACCTTGCTTTCAACGTTTTCAACAAATTTTTTCTTCTCTGAATCTTTACTGTTTCTCATTCTTTGAAATTCCATTATGGAATCAACGAGTAATTTTTCTCTTTTTTCATTTGTTGCTTGAATAACTTTATTGTTAATTACATCTGCATTGTCTATTTTTTTCTCTTGTTTTAAATAATTGAATTCAAATGCCATATATTTGTTATATTATAATAAAAGTATAACATAGTTTTAAATAAAAAAAAAGTCGTTCTTTTGAACGACTATGTTAATTTACCAGGCATCAGATACTTCTTTAACCTTAAATTCTACGTCATATGGCTTAATTATATCACCCTCTTTTTTTCCTAAAAGAGCATGTCCTACAACACTTGTGTAGCTAATAACAGTCATAGAGTCATTTCTAAAACCGACTCCATCAACAATAACGGTTCTTTCGTTGTTACCGTTACTAATTCTAACCTTGCTTCCTAGTCCAATTACTGGGCTGTTTCCGCAGAAAACCACAATTTCCTTATCTTTCAACAAGCTTTTTACTGACTTAATTTTAGCTTCAAAAACTTGTTCATCCTCAAGGGCCGCAGAAATATCAACACCATTCTCAGCAGCCTTAGCAATTGAAATTCGGTTTTTGTTATAAC
>CAZMJW010000024.1:0-9063 GCA_964566915.1 uncultured Gammaproteobacteria bacterium | reverse complement strand
ACTTCATTTATTTTATCTTCAACTTCTTTTTCATTTACATCAATTTTTTCAACAACTGCTATTTCACGAATAATCAAAGCTGATTTAACTCTTTTAATTGCATTAGGGGTCATTTCAAGCATTAGTTCATCTTTTGTTTTTTTAATACTACTTAAATAATCATCAAATTTTCCTCCTTGACGAACAACGCTTTGTTCAAGTTCTGATAAAATATTTCGACCTTCACTTTCAATTAAAACGTCTGGTATTTCTTCTATTTTACTATCCTCAATAATTTTATTTAACATTTCTGACTCCATTTTTAACTCAACTTCCCTTTCTTTTTCTTGTTTTAAATTATCTTTTAAAGCTTTTTTAAGATCTTCTAAATTTTTAAATTGCATTGCTTTAGCCATTTCATCATTTACTTCGGGAATGTTTCTGTTATAAACACCTTTAATTTTAACTTCAAAATTTGCTTTTTTTCCAGCTAAATTCTTTTGATGATGTTTTTCTGGATAAACTAAATCAAATTTTAATTCATCTCCAGCCTTAGCTCTAATAATTTTTTTATCAAAACCAGGTAATAAATAATCTTTACCTATTATTATTGCTAAATCTTGATGTTGTCCATTTTCAACAGGTACATTTCCAAGAGATATTTTAATATCAACTGTAACCTTATCACCATCTGCTGCAATTTTATCTTCTAATTTTTCTGTAGCTCTCATTTCCGCTAAATCATTTAAAGTTTTCTCAACTTTTTTATCATCAACTTTAACCTCTTCTTGTTTAATGTTTAATTCTTTATATTTACCCAATTTAAGATCTGGTAATAAAGAAAGGGTTAATTTAAATTCAAATGGATTATTTGGAGCTAGTTTAGTAACCTCAACTTTAGGTGTACCGACTGGTTTAATCTCATCGGAATTTTCTAAAATTATTTGGTCAGCAGTTTTAGAAACCGCAAATTGAGCTGCTTCTTCTAAAATACTCATTTCCCCAACCTTAGCTTTAATAACATCATAAGGTGCTTTTCCTGGTCTAAAACCTTCTATTTTTATAGACTCTGCTAATTTCCTTGCTCCTTTTTCAAGATATGGTTGAAATTCTTCCAAGCTTAAAGAAACGTTAATTTCTATTTGTGATTTTTCTATTTTTTTCTTATCAACTTTCATAATATATTTTATTTAACTTATTATTTAACTTAAGCGGGTAAGCCCGCTTATACTATAATTGAAATTTTTTATACATTTTCATAGCCAGTATAACAAGCTTTTTTATAAAAATCAACCTTAAAAGAAAAGACAGGAATTTTCCTGCCTTTTGTTTTTTTTGTTTTAATTTTGAGAAAAAAAGTTAATCTCTCGAAAACCAAGAGACATTAATCGGTCACCAGGACTTAAGTGGTCAACAATAGTTTCCACTATTTTTTTCCAACTTCCTGAGCAATTAAAGCGCTCATATTGGAATGCCCAGGCATTTTTTGGAGTATTATCGAAATGAACACTGAATTGAAATTGAATTTTTTTCTTTTCTTTTTCATCCGCTCTTAATTTCGAAAATTCTTCCAAGCTACAAAGAACAGCTACTCCTTTAATAGCTATACCGATTGGCAAAATTTCATCTTCAACTAAAATTACTCCGGGAAGCGACTTTAAAAATCTTTTTGTTTCAAAAACGGCATCACTAAAGCCAGGGTTTTCAATTGCATCAAAAACTGAAACCAATTCATCGATAAACGTTTTTTTCATTTTTATTTTTTTAAGGTTAGAATGTACTATATCGAATTAGATAATACACTATTTATTAATATTTGTCAATGGCTAATTGACAAATACTTATTGCTTTGTAAATATTAAATTAAGAACCTTAAAAACAATTATCATGGAAATAAAAAACGAAAATGATGTTTTTAATATCCTAAAAAAAATTCAGCAAAAAATTGATAACAAGGCTACAGACTACCACAGTTTTCGTTTTGAAATATCCTTTAATAACAAAACAAATATGATAGAAATTAAAGGTAGAAATTCCTATATCATGAAAAGTCGTAAGGGATATGAAAAGCCTTTTGTTGGCCAAACAATGATTGAAGCAATGCAAAACTTTGTTAATTATTTTACAGAAGGTGGAAGAATTAGTATCAAGAAAGATGAAAATGGTAATCAATTTAGTTTTGATTTAGGCTACCAATTTAATGACTGGGAAATTGAAAATCTTCATATTGGAAGATCCTGTTATCAAGGACGGTAAAATAAAAGCCACTTAATAAAATTAAGTGGCTTTTTTCTGTCTAAAATATTAACTACTAAATTAAACAACTAAAATTAAACCAACAATTAAAAGCGCAACGATGTTTAATACTTTAATCATTGGATTAATAGCTGGACCAGCAGTGTCTTTATAAGGATCTCCAACTGTATCGCCAGTCACAGCTGCCTTATGAGCCTCTGATCCTTTTCCACCAAAGAAACCAGTTTCGATATATTTTTTAGCATTATCCCAAGCACCACCACCTGATGTCATTGAAATAGCTACAAAAATTCCAGTAATAATTGAACCAACTAACAATCCTCCAAGTGCTTCAATACCATGATTGTTTCCAAATAAATTAAAACCAAAACCAACTATAATTGGAACAACAACCGGTATAAGAGCTGGTAGAATCATTTCACGAATTGCTGCTTTGGTAACAATATCCACTGTTCTTCCATAATCTGGTTTTTCACTTTTATCCATAATTCCTGGTTTTTCTTTAAACTGTGCTCTAACATCTTCAACAACAGAACCAGCAGCCTTTCCAACAGCTTTCATAGCCATAGCTCCAAAAAGATATGGAAGAAGTCCACCGATAAATAAACCAGATAAAACAAATGGATTATTAATTAAAAATTCTACATGTCCTCCAAGGTTGGTTATTTTAAAAGTAAAGTCAGCAAAAAGAACTAAAGCAGCTAAAGCAGCTGAACCAATAGCATATCCTTTAGTAACCGCCTTTGTGGTATTTCCAACCGCATCTAAGTTATCTGTTATTTCTCTAACATCTTCACCTAATTCAGACATTTCAGCAATACCTCCGGCATTATCTGTAATTGGGCCGTAAGCATCAATAGTAACAATAATACCAGCCATTGAAAGCATAGCCATAGCAGCAATAGCAATTCCGTATAAACCTGATAAGGAATAAGCAGTAATCATAGCCGCAACAATAACAATTATTGGCCAAGCAGTAGATCTCATAGAAACAGCTAAACCAGAAATAATATTTGTACCATGACCGGTTCTAGAAGCTTCAGCTATTTCTTTTACTGGTCTAAAAGCAGTTGAAGTGTAATATTCAGTAATAATTACTAATAAGCCAGTTACCACTAAACCAATTAAACTTGAAATATAAATATTATTTACTAAACTAGGGTCTGAAACAAATATTTTAGTAGCTGGATAAAAAGCAACAGCAGCTAAAACACCAGCAGCAATTAACCCTTTATACAAAGCTTTCATGATATTTTTCTTTTTTCCTAAACGAATAAAGAAAATACCAATAATTGAAGCAATGATTGAAATAGCTCCTAAAACAAGAGGAAATAAAATAATATTATCTAAATTAATATTAGAATTATTAACAAATGTTAAAGAACCTAAAATCATAGCAGCAATTGAAGTAACTGCGTATGTTTCAAAAAGATCGGCAGCCATACCAGCACAATCACCAACATTGTCTCCAACGTTATCAGCGATAACTGCTGGGTTTCTAGGATCATCTTCAGGAATTGAAGCTTCTACTTTACCAACTAAATCTGCCCCAACATCTGCTGCTTTAGTATAAATACCTCCACCAAGACGAGCAAAAATAGAAATAAGAGAACCACCGAAAGCAAAGCCGATTAAAGCATGAAGGTCTTTAGTTAAAAAATAGAAACCAGCCGTACCAATTAGAGCTAGTCCAACCACCAACATTCCTGTAACACTACCTCCTCTTACAGCAACATTCAAAGCTTTTTGTAAGCCATTTTTTGCTGCTTCAGTTGTTCTAACATTTGCTCTTACTGAAACATGCATACCAATATATCCTGTTAAAGCAGAAAATACTGCTCCAACTAAAAAAGCAAGTGCAGTGTTCCAATCGAGAACAAAACCGATAATTAGAAATAAAGCAACCGCAACTAAACCAACAGTTTTATATTGTCGATTTAAAAATGCCTTTGCTCCATCTTGAATAGCTTTAGCTATTTCTTTCATTTTGTCATTACCTTCTGGTAATCTTAGAATGGAAGCAATCATAATACCACCATAAATAATGGCAATTAAAGCGCTTCCCAAAATCAAAAA
Source organism: uncultured Gammaproteobacteria bacterium (assembly GCA_964566915.1). Lineage (GTDB taxonomy): Bacteria > Patescibacteriota > Patescibacteriia > Patescibacteriales > UBA12465 > UBA12465. Next base: position 4,752 of record CAZMJW010000024.1, on the reverse strand, counting down.
ATTGATTAGCATAGTTTTTTAATTATTTATATTATTAATAAGTTTATTTTTCTTCTGTTTTTTCTTCTACTTTTTCTTCTGTTTCATCTTCTTTTACAACTTCTTTTTTCTCGTCTCCTTCTTTAACTTCTTTTACTTCTTCATTTTCCACTTCTTCACTAATTACTATATTACCATCTTCTTCGCTGCCTATAACTTTTTTCTCTTCACCATTTTCAGTTTCTTCAATTATATCAATTTTCCAACCAGTAAGTCTTGCTGCTAAACGTACATTTTGACCAGATTTTCCAATAGCTAATGATAATTTATCTGAAGCAACTTTTACACTTGCTTTATGTTCTTCCTCATCTAGATCAATAGCAATAGCTTTAGCTGGTGAAAGTGCATTGGCTATAAATTTAATAGGATCTTCATCATATTCGATGATATCAATTTTTTCACCCCCAAGCTCACTAATAATTGTTTGAACACGTGAACCTCTTTGTCCAACACATGAACCAACTGGATCAACATTTTCTTCATCTGTCCAAATTGCTACCTTTGAACGTGAACCAGCTTCTCTAGCAACTGCTTTTATTTCGACAAGTCCATTGGAAATTTCTGGGATTTCTAAATAAAAAACCTTTTTTAAAATTTCTTCGCTACGTCTTGATAGAATAACTTCAGGACCTTTATGTCCTTCTCTCACTTCCTTGATATAAAATTTATATCTTTCATTAGGATTATATTTCTCACTAAATATTTGTTCTTCGTTTGGTAAAAGACCAATTGTTTTTCCCAGATCAACAAAGACTAAACGACCCTCTCTTCTCTGCACAACACCAGAAACAACTTCGTGCTCTTTATCTTTAAATTCTGACAAAACCATATCTCTTTCCATTTCTCTTATTTTTTGAATAATTACCTGTTTAGCGGTTTGGGCAGCCATACGTCCATAACTTTCAGGAATAGGCAAATCAAGCATTAATTCATCACCTGGTTTTGCGTCATGTTTAAAAATTAAAGCCTCCTTTAATTGAATGTCTGTTCTTGGGTTAAATTTCTTTTTTTCTTCTTCGTCAATTTCTTCACCTTCACCTTTAATTTCTTTTTCTTTCTTTTCTTCTTCTTCTTTTTGTCTTTTTTTATTTGCCTCTTCAGGATTATTTAAAAGATTCAACATTTCTTCTTCTTCCTCAGGGGAAAGATTTTCAACAATGTTTTTAACATCGTAGACCTTGGTTTTTCCAGTATCGGGATTAAAATCTACTTTTACGTTTTGATTTTTTTCACCATAGTCCTTACGGTATGCAGCTGCCAAAGCAGTTTCCACTGCTCCAATAACAGCCTTATATTCAAGGTTTTTTTCTTCACAAAGCTGTTTTATAGCTGAGCTAATTTCTGACATATTATTTTTATTATTTCTAAATTATATTTAAAGAAAAAGCTAATTGTATAAACAACTAGCTTTATATAAGCATGATATTACTTTTTTAAAGAAATGTCAAAGTTAATAAACATATTCGGTATAATTTACCGCATTATTGGCTACTCTACTAAACATAATCAACAAATATCTAGCTAACAACCAAGATACAAGAATAATTACTAAACCAATAACTGCATTAATTAATAGTTTTTTTGCTTTGCCAATTTTTTCTTCATTGCCTGCTGACATCATCCACTGAAAACCAGCAAAAAGTATTAATAATAAAAATATAATTCCTAAAAATTGTAAAAATAATACAATTATTTTTGTTATTGTCACTCTTATATCATCTGGTTCACTTCCTCTTTGTCCAAAAGCCTTTCCAACCTCATCAAAACCTTCTTGGCTTTTAATTAAATCACTTTGTGCTACAGTCTCATTGGTTAAAGCAGGGCTTACAAAAAAAATAAGTGATAGAGAAAAAATAATTATAAAAAACGATAATATTTTCTTTTTAGTAATATTCATATATATGCTATAATTTTTATATAATTATTATATCTAAATATTTATTTAAATACAAGAAAATGAGTATAGCAAAAAAAGTTGCCCACAATACTATTTCACAGATTTTGGGTAAATTTTTATCAACAGCTATTGGTTTACTGTCTTTAGCTATTATAACAAGATACCTGGGAACTGAAGGATTTGGAAAATATACAACAATAATTACTTATTTAAGTTTTTTTGCGGTATTTGCTGATTTTGGTTTGACACTTATTACGGTTCAATTAATTAGTGATAAAAAAAGAGACGAAAAAAAGATTTTAAACAATTTATTTGCTTTTCGTTTTGTTTCTATTTTAATTCTTTTATTAATCGCTCCTTTGGTTTCTTTTTTATTTCCCTATGAATCTGATATTAGATTAGGAATGTTAATTGCTTTATTTTCATTTGTATTTCCAGCTTTAAATCAAATTATAGTTGGCTTACTGCAAAAAAAATTAAGCATGGAAAAGGATGCTATTTCTGAAAATATAGGCAGAATCAGTCTTTTAATTGGTGTTATTATAACAAGAGAATTAAATTATGGTTTAAATGGAATATTGTTTGTTACCTCTTTGTCTGCCGGTTTTAACTTTATTTCTCATTATTTATTCTCTTTAAAATATGCTGTTATTAAATTTGAATGGGACTTTTCTTTATGGAAAAGTATTATTAAAAAATCATGGCCTTTAGCTCTAACAATTGTTTTAAATTTAATATATTTAAAAGCAGATACATTAATTTTATCAATATTTAAAAGTGAAAATGAAGTTGGTCTTTATGGAGCTACTTATAAAATAATCGATGTTTTAACTACAATTCCTTATATGTTTGCTGGTATAATTTTACCAATAATTACCACTGCTTGGATTGAAAAAAATAAAGAATATTTTAAAAAAGTGTTGCAAAAATCTTATGATTTTATGTTCATGTCTTTTATTCCTTTAGTTATCGGAACTCAATTTGTCGCTAAAGAATTAATGGTATTAATTGCTGGAAACGAATTTAGTTTATCTGGGAATATTCTAAAAATATTAATATTTTCTTTAGCGGCAATTTTTATTGGAACAATTTTTTCTCACGCTGTAATAGCTCTTGATAAACAAAAAAAGATGATAGGATTTTATATATTCACTAGTATAAGCGCTTTAGCTGCTTACCTATATTTTGTCCCTAAATTTTCTTATTACGGAGCTGCCGCTGTTACTATTTACAGTGAAATCTTAATAGCTTCATTTTCCGCTTATTGTGTAATTAAATACAGCAAGTTTCGTCTTAAATGGAAAAACTCCTTAAAATCTATATTAGCTGGTTTAAGTATGGCTGTTTTTCTTTTTGTAAGTAATTATTTTCAAATATCTTTTTTAAATAAAAACAGCATATTTGGTTTATTGCTTTTAATGTTGTTGTCTGGTATTGTCTACTTCTTAATGTTATATTTATTAGGAGTAATATCAAAGAAGGATATTGAAATGATTTCTAAAAAACAAAAAAGTTCGGGAGCTCAAGCATATGGACAAGGACAAAGATTATAATTATATGAATAAAATTGAAATAATATTTGAAAATGAAAATTGCTTAGTAATAAATAAACCAGCCGGTTTAGCTGTTCACGAAGGCGGAAATATTTTAGAAGACACTTTAAGTGATTGGATAAAAGAAAAATATCCTAATATTAAAAATGTCGGCGAAGACCCAATTAGACCGGGAATTGTTCATCGCTTAGATATGGATGTTAGTGGTTTAATGGTAATTGCTAAAAATCAAAAAAGTTTTGAAAATTTAAAAAATCAATTTAAAGAAAGAACTATAAAAAAAGAATATACCGCTCTTGTACACGGAGTTTTATCTAAAGACTTTGAAACTATTGATTTTCCTATTAAAAGATCAAAAGATGGGTATAAAATGGCTGCTATTCCTAAAAATACTGAAGATTTATTAACACGTCGCCAACCAAAAACAAGAGATAAAGGAAATATTGATGCTTACTTTAAAGCAAAAGAAGCAATTACAGAGTTTGAAGTAATAAAAAGGATTGTTAATTTTACTTTATTAAAAGTTAAAATAAAAACCGGAAGAACTCATCAAATAAGAGTTCATATGTTTTCTTACGGGCACCCACTTGTAGGCGATACTTTGTACTTTACCAAAAAAACAAAAGTTAAAAATGAAAAATTAAAATTAGGTAGAATTTTTTTGTATTCTGACAAATTATCTTTTAAAGATTTGGACAAAAAAGAGCTAACATTTCAACTTGAAATGCCCGATGAGTTAAAAAATTATTTACCTAAAAATTAATTTTGACAGAAAAATTACAATAAATTATAATATAAGCATTAATAAAAATAACTAATAATAAAAATATGAATAAATCCATAAAAAAGTTTTTTAAGAGCAAGAACTTTTCAACAAGAGTTCTGCCAATTATTTTAATAATCATTTTAGGAGTAATCGCTTACTTCTCTTTTGCTTCATCAGAAAAAACAATAAAAGAAAGCGAGGCATTAATTAAATCTGAAAAGTTTATTAATGACTTTTTAATGAACGGAGGATCTGCTTCAATTGAAAACATTGAAAAAGAATATGGAATGTACAAATTAAAAATAAATATCGGCTCAGGGGAATTAGTTGATTCATATATTACCAAAGATGGTAAACTATTCTTTCCTCAAGCTTTAAACATTGATGAAATTTACGCTAATAATTCTGGAGATTTATCTCAATCAGAATCAGTAACAGAAGTTAGTGTTAAAAGCGATAAACCACAAGTAGAATTATTTGTCATGAGTCATTGTCCA
>CAZMJW010000023.1:0-9101 GCA_964566915.1 uncultured Gammaproteobacteria bacterium | reverse complement strand
TTATATTTGGATTTCCGCTATTCCAATCACCAATTGCTAAATCATAATAACTTGAACCATCAAATGCAAAAAGCCTACCAGTATCTCCACCATAGACATATGTTTCTACATAAGGGCCAATACCAGTTGGATGACTTGTTACTCCAGTTGAAACAACAGCGGTTGCTTTTACTATCCCGTTTACATCTATTTTCTGACTTGGGTTAGTTATTCCCAGTCCCACATTACCATTATTTAAGACAGTGAATACTTCTGAACCTGTATTGTCATATAATCCGAGGATATTGCCACCAAAAGATCTAGCTTTAAAAGTAGTTCCCCCTGCTCCAGTACCAGGAATTATATTTATACCTAATTGGCCTTTGGTAATTGAAGGATAAAGTGTGCTTAGAAAAAAACCATAAGGGTTTCCACTACTATCAAACATTTGGTCGGTTGTTGTTCCAAGCAACATATTCCATTCATCGTGTTGAAGAGTTCCATTATATGGTTTGGAAAATGTTTCTTGAAAATCTAAAGCGCTAACTTGAGCATTAACTTTGGAAAATAACAAAAAAACCGCCACCAAAAATATTGCGGATATTAAAAACTTATTTATTTTTCTGTTACCAAAAATCATTAAAGGGAATTATTTTTTAAATACTTTCCACTAACTAAATTATATCATTATTTTAAATTACTCTCAACTGAATTTAAACTTCAATCTCTACACCTCTCTTTGTATTATTATATTCACCAACAGACATCCATAACATTTGATAATCGGCAATATGATAGACATCATAATCTCCTCCTAACTCTAAACTGTTTAATTGATTATAAAATATGGGATTTGAATGATCTGGGGTTTGTTCTGGAACATAAGGTCCCTTTCTAAGTTCATATAATAATTGTTCCGCCCCACTTTCAGCTACAAAATATGCTTTAGTTGATTGCGCTTGAATACTTCCAGATCTAATAGCTAAAATAGCTAAATATGAACCACTACTAGCTACAATAATCATACCAGCCATAATAAACATGGTTAGAATTAAAGCGTTTCCTTTTAATTTTTTCTTTATATATTTCATATATTAGTCAGTATAATAACGTGAACTAACACTGGTTTGGATGGTCATTTGCGATTTATGTTCTTTAGTATTCAAAGATTCAGCATCAATATTTATTGTGACAAAATCTTGTATTCCCAGTCCACTTTTTAAAACAAAGTCTAAATGATTAATATTAATTTCTTTAGGAGATATATAACCAGTGTTTCCATCTCTTGTTATTTGAAATCTTCTAACTCCTTCATCTAAAACAGAAGTATAGACAACACATTCCCCTTCGTAATTTCTAAAGTACAAAGTATCTCCATTTACCCCTTCATTTAAATAGAATACCTCTCCAATTGGCACTCCACAAAAACTAGTCTCATCTGGAAGAGCCATTCTAATTTCCTTAGCCACTACTTCTAAAAAATATTTTAAGCTTTCTTGAACGTTTTGTGAAGCAATAGCGTTTCTTTGAGCACTAATAACTAGGGAAAATATTTGTGTAGTAGTTAAGATAATAATTGAAAATATAGCCACTGAGACAATTACTTCCATTAAAGAAAATGCTTTTTTATTTTTGTTTTTAAATATATTCATAATTAATACCAGTCATAAAGTAAGGTTTCTGTAGCATAACTTTGATTTATTCCCAGACTTGTCCAATATACAGTGGAAATAACCCTTAAAAGAGTAGTATCAACAAGCTCGACCTGAATATCTCGTGAAAATATACTATCATCATATAAACTACTATGAACAAAAAAACCACTTGGACTTACTTGCAAAATCCTATCATTATTATTTACTAAAATACTAGGCAAACTATCACCATAATCCATATAATAGGTGTTTCTCAAACCAACAGTATCTGATAAATTAGTAAAAAATGGCGTTCCATTTTTCCAATTATTATCCCTTACCTGACGTATTAACTCTATCCCTTCTTGGCTTAATTGATTAGCAATAACCACTTTCTTGTTATAATCTTGAGCTCGAATACTTTGAACAATTAAAGATATTATTCCCAGAAGTGCTAAAGAAATAATAAACAAAACAACTATTATTTCAATAAGAGTAAAAGCTTTTTTATTTTTAATTATGTCTTTTAACATAAACGCTAATCAATTACTTCAATTAAACCTAAGAAATTAACTTTAACTATTTGTCTTTTTTCGGCATCTTTTTCTTTTAAATGGATTTCTAACTCAATATAATCACTACTATTATTTGGATTGTATATATTAGTTTTTGGATCAGGTGGCAAAAAACTAACAACGGCTGTATTGGCAGTAGTTGTAGCTAAACCATCTGAAAAAATTAATGATTCAATTTCTAAATCTTGAGATATTTGACCAACTATTGCACCGTAATCAATATTTCCTTCAAGACTTGAATCATACTTTTTATAACCTATTGTTTCCTCTTCATTTAAATCAGCAAAAACCGTGTAGGTATTGTTTAGTTTATCAAAATAAACCCCCCAACCACCGGCTGGTACCCCATATATTCCATACCTAACTAAACCAAGGGCATTACTTTGAGCAAAATGGATATCAGAAGTCATTGTTTGCGCAGTCATAATCAAATCAGTTCGCTTATTAGCTGACCTATAATTAGCTATAAAAAGAATAGTGATAAGCGCAATAACGGATATTGAAACCAGTAATTCTATAAGAGTAAATGCTTTTTTATTTTTATTGTTTTTTATCATAAATTATTCCGGCTTTACTTCTCTCCAAATAGGTAGTCCGTAATTAATATTTTCTATTAACCTAGTTCTGGTACAATAATAACCATCACTATCACTAAGTCTTAAATCAACACTTGTATTCCCCGGTGTCCAAAATTCGATACTAGTAGTAGCAGCAGTTGGAGTTTCAATTACTGACGCTAGATCACTAGTTGACCACTTATAGGCGCAACTCATATACTCATCACAAGGAACTGGAGTATTTGGACTTGTGCTTGTGTAAACAAAAGATTTTTGTAATGGATCAAGAGCATTAAAAATATTTGTCTCTTCCTCAGCTATTAATATTTCTTCTGGATACCAGAAAAAGTATGGCACTGGAAATTCATGTAAATATGTTGAAAAAGTTCTTTTGTCTGTATCAGCTACACTTTCATGACTATTATCAATATCAAATACTTCACCTTCGTGACCATCGTTGACTCCAAACTGATACCAATCAGTCCATTCATGATTTGTACCATTAAAATATCTTAATCTAATATGCCAAGTATATTCAGCATTATATGAAATATCGGAAAAATCTGTACATTTTTGATCACCTGAGTTTGGAATATTATATTGAGTTGCGGTACCGGAAACTTCACCACTCCAACAAATAACATTAGAACTAAGGGTTGAAGTTGAAACTACTAAATCAGGATCATTCATTACTACCACTTCATAACCATCATGACTACCACTACTAAGTGTCCATCTTAAACTTGCTCCTCTAGCTCTTCCTGGGTTACAAGCATCTTCAAATGACCAATTTGGTGCAGTCATATTACCAATTTGTGGATTTTCGATATAAACAGCGTAATCTCTTAAATCACACTCCTCGTTTTCATCGTTTTTTCCGTCTTCAGAAATACAATTAAAACTTAGGGGTATTCTTGTTCCCCCAACGGTAGATGAAGCATGACCGATAAAATAACCGGGTAGAAGATCAGAATAAAAAGGTTCAGTACTGGAAGAAAGATTCCAGTTTTTTATTTGTAAATAATTCTCATTTAAACCAAGAGTAGTATCTAATTTAATTAATTCCTGACTAGTATCAGCTACTTGCGCCCAACCATAAACTCTTTGTTTTTCAGCATTATAACAAGCTGAACAATAGTTACTAGAATCACAAAGGTTTGGACAATTAACATTAAAAGAATAATCAGGCACAGCAACCGGAGTAGTACTTCCCCCAAAATTAATTAATCCTTTAGCAAAATTAAAAGCTGAACCATAAAAATTACCATTATTATCAATATTAACATGTTGATCAATAGCGCAAGTTTCGCTATCAAAGTGAAAACCACGTGGATAAGGAAGGTCGTTAAAATTTTCTGGATCATCTAAAATACTATTTAATTGATACTCCGTACAATCAAAATATACATAACCTAAATCATCTCCCCACCAGGCTTTTCCATGAACTCTTGATTCTGCTTGTGATAATAGGGGAAATAAAAAAAGAGCAAAGAAAAAAATTATGCCTAAATAAAATATTGAATTATTTTTGATAATATGTTTTTTAATATTTTTTAACATAAAAAGCACAAATCTTTTAAATAGATCTATGCTTTAATTATAACATAAAATAATATATTTGTTCAGTTTCTTAATATATTTGATATTTATTATAAGAACGTAAAAAAATTAAACAATTAGTTACCCCATTCGTATTTATATCTTAAAGCGTTAAATTGATTTCGACCGATAATTTCATCGTTTTGCAATCTACCAACAATTATACCATCAATAATTCCATTCTTCTTGGAAAATGATTTTAACATATCTATATTTCTAGACATTTTAAATTTTTCAACAAAATTCTTATATTCTATTTCAGAAATCAACATATTTGAAGCAAATTTATCTGCCTCTTTTTCTTCAAGTTTATTTATAACTTCATTTTCAGAATCAATATATACACCTTTTTTTCTATGAAGCAATAAATGTCCAATTTCATGAAATAGGGAAAACCAAAATATATCCGCATATTTACCACGAATACTCATCTGAATTAAAGCTTTGTCAGGAGAAATCCATCTAGTAACTCCATTGATAGGAACATTTTTTAAGTTTTTTAAAACAACTAAAGCAACACCACAATCGGCTAACAATTTTATTAAATCTGGCATAAAATCATTTGGAGAACTAAACATTAATTTCTTTATACTCAATAAATTTTCTTTCAGTTTTTTTTCATTAAAATTATCAATTTGTATCTTTTGTGCTTCTAAAACGCCTTTTCTCAACCAAGCAGACACTGCTTCTTTTGAATGACTTTTTTTTAACGAAATACGATATTTAGCACCAACAAAAATATTTTTTTCAATAACATTTTCTAAAGAAGCAACACCAAAAAAATTATGCATACACTTAACTACATCTTTAATTTCTTTACAATAATTAATCCAACCTAATTTAATCATTTCTTTATATGGGTATTTTTCAGCAATCTTATATTCTTTTTCTAGTTTTTTAAAAGAATTAAATCTAGCTAAGGAAATTTGATAATTACTTTCTAAATTCATCCAAAAACTAGCTGGAACAGAAAAAACACTCTCAAGTTGAATGGCCGTTTCAGAAGTAATACTAGCTTTGCCTTTAATAATCTCGTTGATTGTTTTATGAGGTCTTCCCATTCTCTTAGCTAACTCTAATTGAGTCATTCCCTTTTCCTCTAATAACTCAACAAGGGTTTCTCCTGGTAGAATTAAGATTGGGGTATTTTGATTTTTATTAACCATATATTTAAAATTTTAATTTATTTTAATTACCATGATAATCTTTTGCTTCAATAATATTTATTTTGTTTACTTTTTTCCAAGATAAACTTCCATATTCAAGATAATCTTCCCATTTGCCAAATGGACAATATATTAATCGCCAATTTGCACTTAAACGACAACTAAGTTGAGTTTTTCGATTCCCAGATAATTCCTCATGTCGACCAGGGGCATTTTTTAAATCTTCTAAACAAGTTGCGGCTTCAAATTCCTTAATACGCTGCAATATTTTTCTTCCAACAATACTACCAAAAGAACGAACGCATTTAGAATCCGGATACATCTTTTTTAAAGCTTTTCTACTATATCGTACTTCCATTTTTACAAAAGAATAAAATATATAAAACTATAATAAAATATTATTAACCTTTGGGGTTAATAATATTATATATAATATCAAATATTAAGTCAAGATTATTTTGTATTTCTATTTAAAGCGAGGTTTTATAATAATAATTCTTTTAATTTATTTAAATTAATTAATATTTGCCTTATCCAATAATTTTTTTCCCATTTTCAACATTTTCAACCTATCTTCTTCATTTTCATCATTAAAACCGGCTAAATGAAGAAGCCCATGAGCAATTAAAAAATAGAATAAGTAATTTTGTCTTTTTAAAGAATATGATTTTTTCAGGCCAATTTCAAGAAACATTTCATCATATTTTTTGAGTCTTTTTAAATCAAGAACGTTGATAAATATCTCTCCCCAAAAATAATTTTTTTTAAGATATTTTATACCATCTTCTGAAGCATTAAAAGTTAAAATATCAGTAGCTTTATCTATTTTTCTATAATTCTTATTTAACTCTCTTATTCTTTTATCCCCTATTAAAACTAAAGAAACTTCCCCGTCATTTAAATTAAATTCATCACTAAAAGAAAAAAATAATCTTTTTAATTTTCTCTGACAAAATTTATATTTAGTTTTATTTAAAACTTCAATCATATAAGACGCTTTATTCTTCTTAATATTTTATACAAATAGTATAGTTTAGAAAAAATATAATCATGGGTACCACCATACTTAAATGTTATACCATTAAAACCATTCTTAAACCTAGTTACTCCTGGCCATTTTAATTCATCAATTCCATAGAAATCATAAAAAAGAAAACCTTCATTTTTAGCATCCCTTATTGCTTCATACTGTAATAAATGGGGCGCCATTATATTACGGTATTCGTTATCAGAAGCTCCATGAATATAGGTGACTCTTTTGCCAAAAAAAGAAACAATAGCGGTAGCAATCGCTTTGTTATTATAATAGGCAAAATATAATTTAATTCTCTTGTCAGATTCTAAAAGTTTTAAGTAATGATTTTTTTGGTGAATATTAAAAGAGTCTCTTTCTCCTGTTTTTTTCATTAACTCCCAAAACAAAGAAAAATCTTTAGCTAAATTTTCAGATACTTTTATTTCAACTCCTTTTCTTTCAGCTAGTCTTATGTTATATCTAGTTTTTTGATGCATATCCTTTAAAATATCTTCCTTACTTTTTAGAAGATCTAGAAAAAGAGTTTTAGCAGGTTGAATATCTTTTACTTTAACTATATTTTTCCTATCACAAATACTTAGAAATTTATCACTTGGTTCAAAACGAAGAAATAGAATATTTTTTTCATTTTTTTTTATTTCTGTAATTAATAAATTAAAAAAATATTTCTTATCATCATCACTTAAATCAGATTTAAATATAGGTCCCCGAGGTGAATAATAATAATTACCTAAAAAGTTCTTTTCTAATATAAGCAAACAGTTCACAAATATTTCCTCACTACTTCTTATTACTATTCTTTTATAAGTTTTCTTTTCTTTTATAAGCACATTTTCCCATAAAGATGACTGTAGGAATTCTGCTCCATAACTACAATTTTCTATTAAAAAATTATCAGCCTCTTCTTTTAAGGTTTGATTATTCAAAGTATCTTTAATTGTTAGTTCTCTATTTTTATTTATCATATAATTGATTATATAATTAAAGACAAGATGTTTCAACAAAAAAAGACCAATTATAAAAATTGGTCTTTTGTTTTAAAGTATTTGTCTATAAAACACTAGTAAATACCAGCCGGTGTCATTGTTCTAGGTCCAGCACTTATTTCACTTACATCTGATCCTAGACAAAAGTGTACTGTATATGACTGGTTACCATTTACTTGATAAACATATTCCATTGCTCCAGTAGCATTATCACAGCTAGTTCCATCAACTGGTGTTGGTGGTTTTGGATACTCTCTCATAAATACTGCAGTTCCATCAGTTATTTCACCTCCTGTAGTCAGTCCTGCAGCCGGATATTTATTTTCTGAAGCAAAGTACATTTCAAGAGCAGTTCTGATTTCTCTTACATCAGATAATCTTTTAACATCTCTGGCTTTTGCTTGAGCAGAGTTTAGGGCGATAATTGAAAGAGTAGCAAGTAAGCCAATAATAGCGATTACTACTAAAAGTTCAATTAAGGTAAAACCTTTTTTTGTTTTATTCATAAATTTAACCTTTTAGAGAACTGATTAATTAGCAGTTCTATTTTTATTTTTATTTATATTTTAATTATATTTATATAATAGCATTTTTAAAAAAAGTAGACAAGAGTTTTAGAACTGACTAGCTAAGTTATACATTGGAAGCAAAACTGCAGCTACCATAATACCAACACCAACACCCATTATTACCATAATAATTGGTTCCATTAGCTTTCCTAAGTTGTTTAACATATTCTCACTTTCTCTAGTATAGAAATCATTAATCTTATCTAAAACTGAATCTATTTTTCCCGTTCTCTCACCTACGCTAATCATCTGTGGAACCATTTTAGGCATATAATCACTTTGTTCAAAAACTTCAGAAAATGAATTACCGTCATTAATTGACTTGAGTGTTTCTAAAATCAATTCTTTATATATTACATTACCAACAACTTCAGCCACTATTTCTAAACTTTTAGTTATAGTAACTCCACCTTTTAACAAAGTGGAAAGTGAACGAGAAAATCTCATTATATAAATATACTTAAAAAGTTTTCCAAAAATCGGCATTTTAAGTGTCATGGTATCAAATAATAATCTACCTCCATAAGTTTTTAAATATGCTCTAATACCTAAAAATAATAAAACTAAAAATATAACTATACCAATAAAATATTTTTGTAAGAAATTAGAAACCGAAATAACAATACGAGTGGAAAGAGGAAGCTCTGCTCCTGTTTCAGTTAAGATAGTAGTAATGTTTGGAATCACATAAACCATTAATACCACACCAACAGCCACTAAACCAACGATAACAAAAACCGGATAAATCATCGCTGTCTTAATCTTACTAGTAGTATCATAGGATTTTTCCATTTCGTCAGCCAAATAATTTAAAACTTCATCCAATTTTCCTGAAGTTTCACCAGATCTAATAATGTTAACAAAAAAATTAGAAAAAACTTTTGGGCGTCTAGCCATGGCATCGGAAAGGAAATCACCACTATCGACTTCATAGGCAATTTCTGAAATCATGTTTTTTAAAGAAAGGTTTTTTGTTTGATCAACCAATATCATTAAAGAT
>CAZMJW010000022.1:0-9130 GCA_964566915.1 uncultured Gammaproteobacteria bacterium | reverse complement strand
GTTTTCATGCCGCGAAAGGAAACCCCAGACTTTAGTCTGGGGAGGAGGTCATTATTACTTAAATGTGTAATGAGGTATAAGTATATAAATAAAATATACCTTGACAAAATTAATAAAATATGATAGTATACCTTTACAAATATCTAAAAATATATTATAGTTATTTGTTAATTAATTTAGTATATGAAAATAGCCTTAATTGGACAAAAAGCCATACCAGCTAAAAGTGGTGGCGTAGATCGTCATGTAGAAAGTTTAGCTCTATATTTATCTTCTAATAACGAAGAGGTTTTTGCATATAATCGAAAAGGATATTTAAAAGGTGATTATAATAAAAAGATTATTGGTATAAATGTTGTAAACATCCCTTATATCAATACTAAAAACTTAGCAGCAATTACTCATACTTTTTTATCAGTTATAGATGCGATGAGAAAATCTGTTGATGTTATACATTTTCACGGTATTGGACCATCTCTTTTGGCTTGGATTCCAAAAATATTTAAACCAAGAATGAAAGTTGTTTCAACTTTACATAGTTTTGATTATGGTAATGATAAATGGGGTGGTTTTGCAAAGTATATGTTAAAACTTGGTGAAAAGACTATGTGTCGTTTTTCAGATGAAATTATTGTTTTAACAAAATTAATGTCGGATTATTTAAAAGAAAAATACAATAGAGATAGTCATATTATTCCTAATGGAGCATTAGTTAGACCAGTTGAGGGTTCAAATCATCTAAAAGATTTTAATATTGAAAAAAATAAATACATAATTTCAGTTTCCAGACTAATTAGGTTAAAAGGAATACAATACGTAATAAAAGTATTTAAGGATTTAAAAAATTCAAATAGTATTGATAAAGATTTAAAATTAGTTATTGTTGGCGATGGTGAATATGCTGATGAATTAAAGAAAATGGCAGAGAATAGAGAAGATATTATTTTTACCGGAAATCAAAGTGGCGAAATTTTAGCTCAATTATATAAAAATACCAAATTATTTATTCAATCATCTGAAATGGAGGGATTATCCATATCACTTTTAGAGGCTATGGCTTATGGTTTACCAATACTTGCCAGTGAAATACCAGCAAATACCGAAGCAGCTGCTGAAACAGCAGTCTATTTTCAAAGTAAAAGTATTAGCGATTTAAAGAATAAATTAAAGGATATTTTAAACAACTTTGAAGAAATTAAAGCATTATCATTATTAGCCAAAAATCGTGCTGAAACTGTATATAATTGGGAAAGAATTACTAAAGAAACAATGAAATTGTATAAAGAATAATTAAAATTTAAAAAATAGTACTTTAACAATCAAAAAAAATAATCATGAAAGAACTTCTATTTTTAGCAAAAATAGTATTTATACTATTTTTAAGCGGACTTTTCGCTTGTGTTGAATATCCGGATTATGACAGTGAACCGGCTGATAATGAGATTATTCTCAAATCAGCTAATGGTTTTACCAGTGAAACTGGACAAGAGTTTTTTGTCCAGCAAAATGTGGCTACTATCTTATATCTTCAAAGTCAAAACAAAACCATTAATGAGGTGTCTTGGAACATTGAAGGAGAGAGTTATAAGGGTAACAGTGTTTCTCATGTATTTAAAGGTTTAGGCGTACAAACAGTTGAGGTTAAAATAACCTTTTCTGATAACAGTACAACCGTTAAAACATTTAAATTAACTTGTTTAATTGATATCTCAAAAGAAGATCCGATTAAACCGTATTTTGTAAAAGACAATGGTAGCACTGTTTTCATTCTTTTTCTTGTTTCCAAAGAAAGATTAATTCAAGAAAGTAGTGATTACTATTTTATTGGAACTATGACTGAATGGGAAAAGAAGAAAATTCAAAATGCTAACAATTACATTATTGATGATGATAATAATTATCAAAAAGTCAGTGATGTTGGAACTCATCTTGGTTTCATTTTTGAAATTAAAGATATGTCCGAAAATCATGAATTAGCAATTGTGTTAAGTAATGGTAATTGGGTAGATTTAAGCGGATCAGCTTTAGTAGATAAAGAAAATTATACTAAAGCTAAGTTCTACTACGAAGCTTCTACCAAGAAAATCATTGCATATAATAATTATAGCGATGAATCAATGCCGGGAAGCTTAGGTGATTTGTATTTTCGTTTTCAGTTAAATGATGAAAGTATTGATATATTTTTCAATTTTGAAAAAGTATATCAAAATGCTTATTGTCGAATAAGAGCTGAGAATGGAGAATATGAGCCATATATTGAAATGGACTATTTAAGTTCGTATCAAAATTGGGCCAAAGTTACCTTAAATAGAGATTTGGTAAGTGATCGAATACTAGATATTCGTTTTGGAGAAAATTATAATAATCCAAATACTAATATCCCGGTTATGGAAAAATCTGATTTCTATAGTTCCTACTTTAAATCGATAAGAATATCACTTGTAGACATAGAATAAAATAGAACCACCAACAAAATGTTGGTGGTTTTTTCTTATTTATTGTTTTTAATATTTTCTTAATTCAATTTTAAAGATAAATTTTTAAAATTATTTATATTATAACCACCTTTTTTTATAGAAAATATAAAGCATAATAAACATACCAATTGACATAATACTTAAGATAGTCCAAAAAGAATGAGGCATTCCAACTAAAGGCATATTCTTAACATTCATACCAAATATGCCAGCCATTAAATTAAGAGGAAGAACAACTACAGAAAAAATAGTAAGAGTTTTCATAATCGAATTCATGCGATTATTTAGTAATGTTTCATTTGTTTCATATATTACTTCAATCATCTCTTTTTGATTATCAAGTGTTTCCCATAATCTTTTTGAGTCATCTACTAGACTACTATAATATTTTTTTATACCAGTTCTATCAACTAAACTACTTTCCATTTTAGAAAGTTCTAGCAAAATGTTTTTATGATTTTGCATTATTTTACGAATATTAATAATATTACTTCTAAGCATTAATATATTTTGAGCCACCATTTTTTGTTTTCCGGCAAAAATCATTTCTTCAACGTGTTTTATTTCTAAACTATTTTCATCAAGCAAACGATAGCAATCATGAATTAGTCTACCTAAAATTTCATAAAGAAGAACAGCTGAAGATTCTGTTGAAAAAGAAACTAAAGAGTTAGGATCTTTTTTAGATGTATCATAGAATTTTTTAAGAGCAGGAATATTGTTATTGTGAACATTCACTAAAAAACCATGTCCAATAAAAAAATCAATTTCACCAGAAAAAACTCTACCATCTAAAACTGCAGGAAAATGAAGAATAAGAAAAAGATAATTAGGACCCTTAAATATTAGTGGTCTTTGTGATAAAACAGAAGCAGCGGTTGATTTTAAATGAGACAAGTCAAAATTATAATTTTTTCTAAGGTAATTAATTTCTGTTTTAGTGGCATTAACTATATTTATCCAACGTAGAGCTGAATTATTATTTCGAGGATTGTCTATTTTTAATTCCTCTATTTTTTCTGATATTTTTTTATAATTTGACATAAATTATTTTGACCTTAATTTATTTATACGGTAGAATTAATTTATATAAATTATAACATATGACAAGTATTTTGGGAATAAAATTAGATAAATTAAGTCTTAAAAGCTTATTAAAAGAAATTGATTGTATTGTATTTTCTGATAAATCTAAATATATAGTAACTCCTAATCCAGAAATAATACTAAAAGCACAAAAAGATGAAGAGTTGTTTTATATTTTAAATCAAGCTGATATATCACTACCTGATGGTTTTGGTTTAATAATCGCTTCACTTTTAAAAGGATATAGTCTTAAAAGAATAACTGGCTCAAATTTAACTCCTTTAATTTTAAAAAGAGCCGAAGATAGTAATTGGAAAGTTTTAGTAATAAATAATGAGAAAGGTTTATCAAAAAATTCTGATATAGAAAATGTTTTAAATAATTATCATAGTAATTTGAAATATTTAGTATTAGACGTAAATAGAGAAAAAAATTTAGATGAAGATCAGTTAAAATATATTAATGAATTTTCTCCAGATATAATGTTTTGTACTTTTGGTTCACCTTATCAAGAAAAATTTATCTATTTTAATAAAGATAAAATTGCTAACTTAAAACTATCTTTAGCTATTGGTGGTTCATTTGATTTTTTAACAAAAAAATTAAAAAGAGCTCCTAAAATATTACAAAAAATAGGATTTGAGTGGTTATGGCGCTTAATACTTCAACCAAAAAGAATTAAAAGAATATATAATGCTACTTTTGTTTTTCTAAAAAAAGTTATTAAAGCTCGCTTTAATCATTTTAGGTATAGAAAGAATGTTGCTTGTATATTATTTAAAGAAAACAAAAATGAAGATATTGAAATACTTTTAGTGGAAAGACAAGATGAAGTAAATCATTGGCAACTTCCTCAAGGTGGCACTGATGGTGAAAATTTAGCTAAGGCGGCTTTTCGTGAGTTGAAAGAAGAAATTAATTCTGATAACTTAGTGGTTGTTAAAACATATAAAAATCTTTACAAATATTTGTTTCCCTCAGTTAATATGGAAAGAAGTAGAATGCAAATGCAAGGATTTAATAAACACTATGAATTTAAAGGTCAAAAGCAGGGACTGGCGATTGTTAAATATTTAGGAGACGGTAGTGATATTAAGGTAAATTTTTGGGAACATAGAAATTATAAATGGGTTAAAAAAGATGATTTTATCAAATCACTTCATAAAATTAGAAGAAAATCGGCTGAAATATATTTAGATAAGTTAAATAAATATTTAGAAAATAGAAAATAATAATATGGAAAATAAAGAAATAAGATTAAGATTTGCTCCATCACCAACCGGTTTTTTACACATTGGAAATTTAAGAACTGCACTTTTTGGCTATTTAATTGCTAAATCACAAAAAGGAAAGTTTATTCTACGTCTTGAAGATACTGATCAAAAAAGAGAAGTTGAGGGTGCTCTTGATTCGCTTTTGAAAGTATTTAAATGGATGGGTCTTGAATTTGATGAAGGGCCGCATAAACAAGGAGAATATGGACCATATATCCAAACTGAAAGACTTGATATATATAATAAATACATAAACAAACTTCTTGAAGAGGGAAAAGCTTATCGTTGTTTTTGTAGTGAAGAAAGATTAAATGAGATGAGAGAGGAGCAAGTAAAGAACAAACAAGCACCAAGATATGATAGAAAATGTCGAAATATTTCTCTTGAAGAATCAAATAAAAAAGTTGAAAATGGTGAAAACTATGTTATTAGACAAAAAATGCCACTTGAAGGGGAAATTATTGTTTATGATGAAATAAGGGGAGAAATTAAATTTAACTTATCAGATTTAGATGATCAAGTACTAGTTAAATCTAACGGTATTCCAACTTATCAATTTGCTAATGTAGTAGACGATCATTTAATGAAAATAACTCATGTTACTCGTGGCGATGAATGGCTTACATCTTTTCCTAAAAATATTTTATTATACCAAGCCTTTAGTTGGGATGCACCTAAATTTATTCACCTACCTCTTCTTTTAAATAAAGGAGGAGGGAAGCTTAGTAAACGACAAGGAGATGTATATGTTGAAGACTATATATCTAAAGGATATCTTCCTGAAGCAATTATTAATTTCTGTGCTCTTTTAGGTTGGCATCCAAAAGGAGATAAAGAAATATTCACACTTAGCGAACTCGAACAAGAGTTCACTATTTCTGGCCTTGGTTCATCACCAGCTATATTTGATTTAGAAAAATTAGATTATTATAATTCATATTATATTAAAAATAAAAGTGATAAAGAATTATATGATATTTCTAAAAAATATTTAGAAGATGAATCACTTAATACTGAAAACAGAGAACAGCTGGAAAAATTTATTCACCTTGCTAAAGAAAGGTTAAAAAAATTGTCTGATCTTCCAGAAAACATTTCTTTTCTTTTTCACCTACCAAACTATGACAAAGACCTTCTTAAATGGAAGAAGATAAGTTTTGAAGAATCAATTGAAAACCTAAAAGAATTAAAAGAAGTAATAGAAAATATTAGTGAGGATAAGTTTAATGAAATATCAAACTTAGAAACTATTATATTTTCATATATTAAAGAACATGGAGAAGGGAAAAATGGTGATTATCTCTGGCCTTTAAGAGTTGCTCTAAGTGGAAAACAAAACAGCCCAAGTCCATTAGAGATAATGTGGGCCCTGGGAAAAGATGAGAGTTTAAGAAGAATAATAATAGCTTTATAAAATATTGATAGTTTTCTATTGTTTTTCTATTAATCTTGTGATATAATTCTATTATAATATTTAAATAGTTAAAAATATGATTAAAAGAGAAATATTTAATGATATTAAAAAATGGTTAGGAAAAGATAAAATCTTGATTATTAAAGGCGCAAGACAAGTTGGAAAGACTTATATTTTGAAAGAGATAAAAGAAGATTTAGAAGAGGAGGAAAAAAAAGTGGTTTATCTATTAGCAGATGATTTGGATAACTCTTCTATATTAAGAAGTCCGGCAAATCTTGAGATGTATTTAAATGAATATCACGATTTTAAGAATAACTATATTTATCTCATGATAGATGAATTTCAAGTTTTATCTGAAACTGGTATCTTTCTAAAAAATATATTTGATAAGTACAAAGGGAGACTACAGTTAATTGTTAGCGGTTCAAGTGCTCTTGAAATTAATAAAAATTCTGAATATTTAACTGGAAGAGCAATCCACTTTAATGTAAATAGAATAAATTTTAAAGAATATTTTAATTTTAAAGAAGGAATCAATATTAAAAGATTTGATTTATCTGATTTTAATAGTTTAAATATATTTTATGATACTTTTAAATCTAAATTAGAATTATATCTAAATAATTATCTTAAATATGGATCATATCCAGAGGTTTTAACTACTGAGGGTTTATCTGAAAAAGAAGATGTATTAAAATCAATTATTAAAACATATATCGAAAAAGATATAATTAATCAATTAAATATCGATAATATTACTGGTTTTAATAATTTGATTAAAATTTTAAGTAGTCAAATTGGACAAATGGTAAATAATCATGAATTAGTAAATACAACTAATTTGTCACTTAATACTATTAAAAAATATTTAGAAATATTAGTAGGAACATACATAATTGATTTAGTTACTCCATATTTTAAAAATATTAGATCAGAAATATCTAAAATGCCAAAAGTTTTTGTTTTAGATATTGGTATCAGAAACTATCTTTTAAGATCATATAGTTTAAATGAAGAAAGTATAGGAAGACTAATAGAAAACTTTGTTTACACAACTTTAAAATCCCAATATGAAAAAGAGTATATTCATTTCTACCGTACTAATATAGGATCTGAAATAGATTTTGTTTTAGAAGATAAAGAAAATAACTTAACAATTTGTGAAGTGAAATATAGAAACAAAGTTAATATGCCTGTTATTATGAAAAATTTTTCTAAAAAATATGATAATATATCCAGGAAATTAATAATTACTAAAGACTTATTAAAAAAAGAGGATAACGTATATTATATTCCAGCTGTTATTTTGCCTTTTATTAACTTAGATAAAATAAGTTAATCATTTATTTAAAAATTACTCTTCAGTTTTATATGGTACGAATTAATACACTATTATTTACAAATCAATTTAAAATTATAAATTGGTAATGTATAAAAAAGGCTAAAAGTATTCATTGGTAATGTATAAAATATTTAGTTATTAAAAATTACCATTAAAAAGATTAACTATTTGATTAATTTTATGGAATATAAACTAAGATAAATTTTTACAAATTATTCAAAATGTGCTAAAATATCATTGTATGAAAAACTACAAAATTCTAGTTAAAAAGATATTTAAAACATCTGGTTTGATAATCATAGCCGGTCTTTTAATGTTTTCGGTTAAATATAGTCTGCAAGCAAATCCAAGCAGTATTGATAAAGAGATAAAAGACTTAAACCTAAGTATTCAAAATCAAAGACAAAAAATTGATGAAATTAGAGAAAAACAAAAAGAATATCAAGCCAAGATTGAAGAAACAATTAAGGATAGATTAAGTTTAAGTAATCAAATTAAAATTTTAGATAACAAATTAGCTAAGGCTGAACTTGACATTGATAGTGCAAATTTGGAAATTGATAAAACAAGTTTAGAAATTAAAAAAGTTGAAAGAGAAAAACAAAATCTTGATAAAAAAATAGAAGAAAAAAAAGAACATATTTCTAATCTCCTAAGACTAGCCTATAAACAAGATCAATCTTCAACCATTGAAATGCTTCTTTTAAATGACTCCTTAGCTGATTTTTTAAATGATACTAAATATATTGCTGATACTAATAAAGAAATTGGTAATAGTGTTGATGATTTAAGAATTGATAAAGAAAAACTTGATAGAAGTATTTTAATATTAAATGAAAAAACTGAAGAATTAAATAAGTTGAAAGAAGAACTTGAAGAATTTAAGCTCAATCTTTCTTATGAACAAGAGAATAAAGAATATATATTAGATAAAACCAGATCTTCAGAACAACAATACCAAAACCTTCTTCAAGAAGCCAAGAAGCAACAAGCACAAGCAGAAGCAGAAATTGCTAATGCCGAACAACTTATTAGACAAAAAATGACTGAAAAAGATAGAAGTGCGCTTGATGCTTTTGATAATAGTACTCTATCTTGGCCAGTACCAAAAAATAAAATAACTGCTGGTTTTCATGATCCACTATATCCATACAAAAGCGTTTTAGGTAATCACTCTGCTATTGATATTAGAGCAGCTCAAGGAACTACCTTAACTGCTGCTGCTGATGGTTACGTTGCTAAAGTTAAATTTAATGGAACAAAAGATTACGCCTACATCATGATTATTCATGGCGATAACATATCCACTGTCTATGGTCATGTTTCAGCAGTGTATGTAACCGAAGATCAATATGTTTCCCGTGGTGAAGCAATTGGAAGAAGTGGTGGTATGCCAGGAACAATTGGTGCTGGACCATTCTCAACTGGACCCCATCTTCACTTTGAAGTACGTCTAAATGGACTACCAGTTAATCCGGAAAACTACTTAAATTAAAAACAAACAAAAAGGACTTAGGTAAAACTAAGTTCTTTT
>CAZMJW010000021.1:8811-9162 GCA_964566915.1 uncultured Gammaproteobacteria bacterium | reverse complement strand
TTTTTTAATCAAAAATATATTTTTAATCAAGATTTAATTGAAGTTAGAGAAAATCAAGTGTTAAGATTTATTGAAAATAAAGATAAAATTTTATCTTTCTCAGCTAAGTATGCAACTATAGGAAGTTTAGATATTGAAAATTCCACTTATTTAAGCTTAGAAGACAATCCTGATGATGCTCTTATATCTTCTTTTGCTAATGAAGGATTGGAAATTAAAGAAGATTTAGTAGAAGAAGATGTGTATTTTGAGGATGAAGAAATACTAGAAATGGAAGAAGAAATAATAGAGCAAGAAGATTTTAATGATATTTATGATAAGCTAGTATCAGTTAATATTAAATTTGTAATT
>CAZMJW010000021.1:0-8801 GCA_964566915.1 uncultured Gammaproteobacteria bacterium | reverse complement strand
GAAACAGAAGAAGTAATAGAACAAGAAAACTTTAACGATATTTATGATGAGTTTGAAATTATTCCTGTACCGGAAGAATTTTCTACTACCAGTGAAGACAATATCATTATTGATAGCGGTATTATAAACAACGAAGATCTAATGTAAAATTATGAATAAAAAAAGAGTAATACCTTTAATATTGCCTTTTATTCTCTTGGTGTTAAGTGAGTCTTTTTTGTTATTTCCAAGTGCATTTTTTATAAATATATCTTTTGGTTTAATTTCTTTAATGTTGTCTCTAAAATACTTATCTAGTGACAATGAAGAAAAATTTTGGCCTAGCTATTTAGTTTTACCAGCATTTCTTTGGTTAGGTTTTTCTTCTTATGCGTATTTATCATCTAATAGTGTTTTGATTCAAGCATTTTTATTGTTGATGATTTTTTTAATGTTCAACTATTTTAAAAACATTTATTATTATTTATCAGCTAAAAAAAGTGAAATAGAAAAGAATTTAGATAACTATACTTTTAACTATTCTTTTCTTATTATTTTTACTGTATATTCATCATTATATATTTTGCCTCAGTTTATAAACATTTCATTTGTTTATGTATTTTTGTTTATGACTCTGGTTTTATTTCTTTTATTTTGGCAGAATGTATTATTTTTAAAATTTGATAATAAAATGAAGGCGTTTATTTCTTTAATTGCAGCAGCGCTTTTATCTCAATTAAGTTGGATATTGTACCTTTTACCACTAAAACCATCAGTATCCGCATTTACATTAGCCCTGTTTTTTTATTTTTTAATTACTTTAATTAGATTGAATATAAAAGGAGATTTAAACAGAAAGACAATAAAATGGCCGTTATTTTTTACCATTATATTATTGTTATTGGTATTATTTAGTGCTTCGTGGATATAATATATATAATTATTTAGATAATAAAGATGAATATGAAAAAAGTTGAAAAAAAACAAGAGAAAAAAGAAGAACTATTTTCCGGAAAGAATTTTTGGATAGTACTACCCTTAATTGTAATCTGTGCAATAATTGCTGGAATATTTGGTCAGACCATTGGTCAATATTATATTTCAGATAATATAATAAAAACCTATCAAAGTAACCTTGATCTCTCTGGAATTAATCCTAATAATTCTGGTTTAGTTATCAGAGATGCTAAAAAAGTAGTGGTTAATGAAGATGTAAAGGTCTCTGAAACTATAAATTCAGTTAGAGATTCTTTGGTTGGTGTTTTTGAAAAAAAGGATATTCCTAGTTTAAAACAAAGAGAAGGATCTGAAGTTAGTTGGTTGAGCGCTTTTGCTTATTACAATTTAAATGACCCTTTATTTAATGGCTTGGTAATAACATCTGATGGTTGGGTTTTTATGCCTTATCAAGAAGAATTAATGGAAGAATTTACTAATAATTTTCAAGAATCTTTTGTTGTAATAGATAATAAAGGAGAAGTATATCAAATTGATGAAATACTAATTGATAAAAATAGTAATTTAGCATTTTTTCATTTAAAAGATGCTAAAAATATGAATGTTAAGAAGAATGCGAGTCGAACAAGTATTAATTTAGGACAGACTGTGTTGACAATTAAAGACAGGGCAACAGCTTTTCCTGGAAATATAACATCTTTTAAAAGTGAAGAAAATATTTCTGATAGCGAAGCAATTGATTATAGATTAAAAACAAACTTTGATTTAGAAGAACTTAAGTCAGGCTTCATTTTTAATTTAGCTGGTGATTTATTAGCTTTTATAAATTATAATAAAGAAATTATACCAGCATTTTCATATAATCATTATTGGCGAAACTTTTTAGAAAAAAAAGATTTAGATAGACCATATTTAGGAGTAAACTATCTGGATTTAAGTTTGTTTAAAATCGTTTCGGACCATGAAACCCCAAAAAAAGGCGCATTATTATGGAGCCAAGGAATAAAAGAGGCTGTAGAAGAAAACAGTCCAGCTGAAAAAGCTGGCCTTCAAGAAGGAGACTTAGTAATTTGGGTGAATAATATTGAAATTAATGAAAGCAATGATTTGTCAGAAATAATCAGTTTATATTATCCTGGTGATCAAATAAACATTGTTTATAAAAGAAATAATTTAGAATATAATACAAACATTGTTTTAGAAGAATTAAAAAATCAACAAGATAACATAATAAAATAAATTTATTTATGAATATTAAATCGATAAGACAAATAAAAGATTTAAAAAACAAAAAAGTATTACTTAGAGTTGATTATAATGTTCCTGTTGAGAAAGGAAAAATTAAAGATGATTTTAGAATTAAATCTTCTTATGAGACCATTGATTATCTTTTAGAAAAAGGAGCTAAAGTTATTCTTTTTAGTCATCTTGGTAGAGCAAAAGGGAAGGTTGATAAAGAAAATTCTTTAAAGCCAATAGCACTTTATTTAAAAAATAATTATAATAAAAATTTAATTTTTGTATCCGAGCATGAACCAGAAAAAATAAAAGAAGAACTTAAAGAACTAGATAATTTTAATTTATTTTTATTGGAAAATGTTCGTTTTAATCAAGGTGAGTTAGACGATGATAATAAATTTTCAAAGTCTCTTGCTTCTATTGCTGATATTTATGTAAACGACGCTTTTTCGGTTAGTCATAGGAGTCAAGCATCTGTTTCTAGTATAAAAGATTATTTACCAAGTTATGCTGGATTTTTAGTAGAAAAAGAAGTTCTTGCTTTGGATAAGATAATTAATCCTGATAAACCTTTAGTAGCGGTAATGGGTGGAGCAAAAATATCAACCAAAGCTCCGTTAATTTTTAATTTATACAAAAAGGCTGATAACATTTTAATTGGCGGAGCATTGGCTAATGTATATTTTAAATCACAAGGTTTAGAAATTGGAAAATCATATTGTGAAAATAAGGTTGATAAAAGTATTATTAAAAAAATGCAAGAAAAAAAATATTTAGATAAAATTATTTTACCAATTGATGTAATAGCTAGAAACTCTAAGGGGTTGGTAAGACAATGTTTGCCCTCAGAAATTAAAAAGAATGAAGAAATATTGGATATAGGACCAGAGACAATTGCTTTATTTTCCAAACATATAAAAAAGGCAAATACTTTAATTTGGAATGGACCAATGGGAAAGTTTGAAGAACACGCTTTTAGACAGGGTAGTTTATCAGTAGCAAGATCAATTGCTTCTCATGCTAAAGGTCCTTCTTTTGGAGTAATAGGTGGTGGTGAGACTATTGAAGTTTTAACACTAACAAAAATGACTGAATATATAGATTTTATCTCTACAGCCGGTGGAGCAATGTTATCTTATTTAAGTGGAGAGGAAATGCCTGGTTTAGATAAAATAGTTAAAAAATAATTAAATTATATGCCTGTATATTCAAAAATTAAAAAAATAAAAGCTTTTGAAGTTTTAGATTCAGTTGGAGATGTTTCTTTGCGTATAGAAATAGAATTAGAAAATTCTTTTAAAGACAGTTTAACCCTTTGCCAGGATTATTATCAAGCACCTTTTTCTGAAGAAGAATGTGTTGTTGATAATGATAATAAAAGATATGGAGGAAATGGCCTACTTTTAACAATTTCTAAAATAAACGATTTTGTTTCACCAAAATTAATAGGAAAAAAAATAAACGAACAAGAGAAGATAGATAAAATTTTAATATCATTAAGTGAAGGAAATACAAAAATAATTTCCAAAGCAATTGCAAATATTTTATCGTCATTGGTAGCTAAATTGGCAGCTAGCTCAAACAAAGAGCCATTATTTTTGTATTTGAATAAATTATATAAAGGGAAGACTAAAAAAGAATACAGTTTACCTTTACCAATGATAAGTTTTTTTAACGGAGGTGATACAGGGGATACTGACTTAGATTTTCAAGAATATCTTTTACTTCCAAAAAGAAAAAAAATTGCCGAAATTATTAGATCTTCTTCAGAAATATATAATGAATTAGCTTTAATTTTACACGAACTATCATATGACACTGATACAGGTAAAGAAGGTGGATATGCTCCTGACATAAGCTCTAGTATTGAAGCTATTGAGCTAATGATGTCAGCCATTATTAGGGCAGGTTATAGACTTGAAGATGATTATAGTCTAGGTATTGATATAGGTTCATCTATTTTATATAACGAAAGTGAAAAAAAATATATTTTTTCAGTTGATAGAGGAGTCTTTAATACTGGTGATTTATTATCTTTATACAATGATTGGTTAGGTGATTATCCGATTAAATATCTTGAAGATCCTTTTAGTGTTAATGATATTGAATCTTGGAAAAACCTAAATAATAAATTAGGAAAAAAATTGATTATTTCTGGCGATGATCTTTTTTCATCTAATATTGAAAGATTAAGACAGGTTGATAAAGAAGGTTTAGCTAATGCAACATTAATTAAACCGGGTCAAATAGGAACATTGACAGAGGTTTTTAAATATGTAAAACTAGCCAAAGATCGCGGATATATTACAATTATGTCTGCTAGAAATAAGGATGATGTTAATACTTTTATTTCTGATTTATCTGTTTCTTTAGAACTTGATTACGTAAAATTTGGTTCACTATCTAGAGGAGAAAGAGTAGAAAAATATAATCGCTTAATTGAAATTGAAAATGATTTGTTAAATTAAAAATATGGAAAATCAAAAAGACAGTGAAGATGATCCCTTATCCCAGAATCCAGTAGTTCTTTTATTACTGGATGGTTTTGGTATTGCTCCAGACAATGAAGGAAATGCTTTAAGTTTAGCAGAAACCCCAAATATTAATAAGTTAATAAAAAAATATCCAACTGCTTCTTTAAGAACCTTGCCGAGTAATATAAATTCTCGTTATTTAAGTATTGGAGCAGGCTCTGATATAGATGATGAAAATTTAATGGCTGATACAACTATTAGCTCACTTTTAGATAGTAGTGGTTTTAGTCAATTAAAGATTTGTGAAAGCTTAAAATTAGCTGCCCTGACTAATTATTTTAACGGTGGCTATGATTTTAAGGGTTTAAACGAAGAGTGGAGTATTATTTCATCATCAAGTAAGAGAGTAAAAGGATTTTCTGGTTCTACAGCAGATTTAATATTTAAAGAAATCTTTAAAAATCTAGATAGCGATAAAACAAAAGATTTTATCGTTGCCTCTATTTCCGCTATTGATTTAAGTGCTTCTGAGGGAGATTTCGAAAAAACAAAAAAAATAATTACCGAAGTAGATAAGCGAATTAAAAAATTAGTTACAAAAATATTGGATAAAAAAGGAATTTTAATTATTTCATCGGCATCTGGTAATGCTGAAAAAATGATTGATTTTAACACTGATTTACCTGATAGAGAGATAACCAACAATCCACTACCTTTAATTCTAGTAGCTCATGAATATGAAGGTTTATCTTTAAGTTCTCATGATTCTCAGAGTAATGATTTAAGTCTTTTAGAAAAAATAGGAACAATAGCCGATTTAGCTCCAAGTATCTTATCATTATTTGGCATTAAGAGTCCTGAATCAATGAAAGGAAAAAATCTTTTTTCTAAATTATAATACATAATTTATATAAAAAATATGATATATAAATGTCAACAATAATTGACATTTATTTTTATATTTGTTAATTTATATTAACTAAATAGAACTTTGAAAACTTAAAAGTATATATCATGAAAAATAGCAAGTTGAATGATTTAACCTTGTCTGAAATTCAAATGTTTGAAAAACTTGAATTTGAAGAGCAGGCATTAAAATGTGTGATAAACTTTCTTGAAGATAAAATCAAGAATGTTAAAATTGAAGATCTTCATAATTTAGGTGTCTCACTTCGCTCTCTTAAAAAAACTTTACAAAAATTAGATCCGAAAAACCCTTTGATAAAAGAAAAAAACAAAACAGCACAAATTAGTGCTAAAAGCATGAACGAAGAAATAATAGAAATGGTAAATTTAAAATAATGTTTATGAATAGAGAGAGAAAATCAGAAAATAGGGAAGACCTTGTTCAAAATGAACGCTTAATTAAAGTGTCTGACCCTGACTTTGTTAATGACTTCGTGGTAGCAAATTTTCCACCAGAAAATAGTGTGGAAAAAATTGATCAAAAAACATTAATTTGTTGTGAATACGGATGTTATTAAACAAAAAAACCGCCCCAAAAAAGGCGGTTTATTTTTTATTCAAAATATTGTAATTTTTAAATAATTAAATTATTTAAAAACCAGTAACCGATTAGACTGGTAAGTACACCAATTATCGCACCTATTAAGACTTGCATTGGAGTATGGCCAATTTTCTCAAGTAATTTTGGATATGATAAATCTAGAAATTCATCATCTTTTAAGTCTTTAACTAAAACGTTAAGTGTTTTTCCGTGTTGACCTAAATAATTTCTTAAACCAATTGCGTCAACTATTACAATGGTGGCAAAAACAAAAGAAATGGCAAAATATGGTGAACTAAGTCCAAATTTTAAAGCCATAATAGCAGTTAGAGAACTAACTACAGCAGTATGTCCGCTGGGCATATCAGAATAAGCAAATAAATCTCTGAAAGAGAAACCGCTTTTAATTGTTCTAAGTAGCACTTTTGTTCCCTGAGCAATAGCAAAAGCAACTATTGGACAAATTAACACTAAATGTTGAGATAAAAAAATATTCATAAAATTAAATATCCAAATTCGTTACTTTTTTAGCATGAGTTTGGATAAAATGTTTTCTTGGAGCAACGTTATTACCCATTAACATATCAAATATTTGATCAGCTGCTGCTGCATCTTCAATCGTTACCTGTTTTACAATTCTGTGTTCTGGGTCCATGGTTGTATTCCATAATTGATCCGGATTCATTTCTCCTAAACCTTTGTATCTCTGAATGCTAATTTTACTATTTTTCTTTTTCTTGTCATTTTCTTCTTGAGCTTTAACTTTTTCCGCTTCCATTTCTTCTTGAGCTTCAATTGAGATATCTTCATCACTATCATTTTCTTCACCAATTTCCATATCTTCAGGACGACCGCCCATTTCTATAATAATATTTTCTTTTTGTTCTTCGTCATAGGCATACTTTAAAACATTGCCTTTTTTAATTTGATATAAAGGTGGTTGAGCGATATAGATATGGCCACTGGTAACAAGTGGGGTAAAATATCTAAAGAAAAGAGTTAAAAGAAGGGTACGGATATGAGCTCCATCAACATCAGCATCCGTCATAATAATAATACGATGATAGCGAAGTTTTTCAATGTCAAATTGTTCATCAATGTTAGTTCCAAGAGCAATAACCAGATTTTTAACTTCATTATTTGCTAACATTTTATCTATTCTAGCTCTTTCTACATTTAATATTTTTCCTCTAAGAGGAAGAATAGCTTGAAATCTTCTATTTCTGCCTTGTTTTGCAGAACCTCCAGCAGAGTCACCCTCTACAATATATAATTCACATTCTTCTGGATGACGACTAGAACAATCAGCTAGCTTACCTGGTAAAGTAACGCCTTCAAGAGCTCCTTTTCGAAGAATTGTTGCTCTAGCAGTACGAGCAGCTAAGCGAGCTTGAGCTGATAATATACATTTTGAAACAATAGATTCCGCTTCCTTTGGGTGTTCTTCTAAGTAGATAGAAAAAGCTTCATTGAAAACATTCTCAACATAACCTTTCATTTCAGCATTTCCAAGCTTTCCTTTGGTCTGACCTTCAAACTGAGGATCAGGAAGTTTAACTGAAATAATGGCTGTAAGTCCTTCTCGTACATCTTCACCGCTTAGATTCTCTTGTTTTTCTTTTAAAAGGTTATGACTTCTTGCGTAGTTGTTTAAGGTTCTAGTCAAAGAACTTTTAAATCCGGCTACATGAGTACCGCCTTCAGGGTTATGAATATTATTAGCGAAAGCTAACATTGTTTCATTATATTCATCATTGTATTGTAGGGCAACTTCAACCTTGCATTCATTAATATCTTTATCAATATAGAAAACTGTATCATTTTTTACATTCTTATTCCTATGAAGAGATTTAATATATGATTTAATTCCTCCTTCAAAATGAAAGCGATATTTTTTTTCTCTCATTCCTTCTCGTTCATCAGAAATATTAATAGTTATTCCTTTAGTTAAATAAGCTTGTTGTCTTAAACGATCAAGAATTTTATCCCAGTTAAACTCTAACTCGGTAAATATTGTAGCGTCAGGTTTAAAAGTTATAGTTGTACCAGTATCATTACATTTTCCAGTTACCTTGGCGCTTTTCTGAGGAATGCCAATTTTATAATCTTGTTCCCATATTTTTCCATCGACATGAATTTCGGCATGTAAGATTTCACTTAAAGCATTAACAACTGATACACCAACACCATGAAGACCACCAGATACTTTATATCCACCTCCACCAAATTTACCACCAGCATGAAGTTTTGTTAAAACAGTTTCAAGAGCGGATACTCCAGTAACCTTATGTTTTTCAACTGGAATACCTCTACCGTTATCACGAACAGAAACCAAACCATCTTTTTTAAGGGTAACCCAAATCTCGTTAGCATAACCAGCCATAGCTTCATCGATAGAGTTATCAACAACTTCCCAGATTAAGTGATGTAATCCGGCTGCTGATGTTGAACCGATATACATACCTGGTCTTTTTCTAACTGGGTCAAGTCCTTCAAGAACAGTAATTTGTTCTGCTCCGTAAGCATTAGATTTATTTTCTTTTTTTGTCATACAAATAAAAAATTCCGTTTTCGGAAATATATTTTAATATTTTTTAATTCATTTTATGTATTTATTATAGCAGAGATAAAAGGGAAAAGCAACT
>CAZMJW010000020.1:0-9415 GCA_964566915.1 uncultured Gammaproteobacteria bacterium | reverse complement strand
GATCAATTGCAAGAAAAAAAGAATACCCTTATGCAAGAGTATTCTAAGTCAAATAGTTTATTTTCTGATCTGGTTCAATATAAGAAAAACTATGAGAATTATATGGACAAGGAAGTGGAGAGATAATCTCTATTTCCCTTTTAAGACATGTAAAATTGACATTGCTAATTTTCTAGATAATTTTGGTGGAACTGCATTACCAATTTGTATGAAAGCAGATGTCCTAGAAGATTCAAAATAATAATTATCTGGGAATCCCTGTATTCTAGCAGCCTCTCTAACACTTATGGATCTGTTTTGTTTACTATCAGGATGAATATAATAGTGTCCATCCTTAGAAATATGTGCAACAACTGTATGTGATACTGATTCTCCATCAATTGCCTTATATCTGTCTAAAAAAGATTTAGTATTCGTATGTGTAATTAGCTCTTCTGGTAGTTCATTATATTTGAGGTTTACACCTTGCTTTTTGGCGTCAGAAACTAATTTGTAAATTTTTAGGTCATTATCGTTATTTGGTCGACTAATATGTTGTGTCAAAACATCTGTCAATATATCTCGATATTCTTTAGTAACTAATGAACTGTCTAGCGATTTTGAATACTCATTTTTTTGTTCTCCTGCTTTTATATCAGGTAAATCTTCGAATAATTCTGTAATCGTTGGTGCTTTACACTTATACTGCTCTAATACTTCAAAAAAATTTTTTCCTAAATTCAAATCTTTTCTAAAGCCTATTAAAAACAATCTCTCTCTTCTTTGTGCAATGCCATAGTCTTCTGTGTTTATAATCTGGCATTTTACGTTATATCCTGCGAAGTCTAAAGATTCTAAAATAATAGGGAGCAAGCGCCTATGCTTATAGTCTCTAAAGGATAATAATCCCTTTACATTCTCAAAGATAAAAAACTTAGGTTTGTACTTTTCTAAAAATTCAATATAATACTCATAAAGATAAATTCTTTCATCTGTTTCTTTTTTATGCTTGTTTTTACCTCTTCCAATTGTTGAATAAGCTTGACAAGGAGGCCCTCCAATTATACCATCTAACGATCCTTCCCCTATTTTTTTATCTATATAATTAAAAATTTCCGTAATACTTTCATCGTTAATCTCATAATTTAAAACATCCTCAATCACATCTTCTGGAATGTGATTTAACAATTCTTTTAAAGTAATATTATCTTTTAAATACTCATTATAGATTTCTAACCTACCATTATTTTTTAAATAATAATAAATATTCCTTAATTTTAAAGTGAGACAAGCAGAAGGCTCCTTCTCAACATGACATATAAATTCAAATCCGTTGATTCTAAATCCTTCACTTAAACCTCCACCACCTGAGAACACATCGATGATTTTCATTGTTGACCTCCTTTCTTTTTATTAATAATTATATCTCATTAGACAATAGCTTTTCCAAAATGCTATTAGTATCAAAAGATGGTTGTCCTTGTCTTTGATAATAAGAACTAAATCTTGCAACAATATCTCTTTTAAAAACGTCCGTAATTACTCCTAATTTTTTTAAATTTCTATCCTTGAATTGATTATTTTGATTGTCATACTCTAAGGTTGTTAATGAACGAAAATCTATAAACCCACCCCTAAAAAAACTCACTTTAGGTAGAAAATGGTACCTCATAGAATCTTGATAGGAATTTCTTGACCATTGAGCAATCTTATTTTTATTCCCCTTAGAAATTTCTATCCCCTGATTACGTTGGTCCAAACATTTTCTCAATATGTCATTAAAACTTTGAACTTCCTCAAAATTTTTAATTTCAGCAAAAAGTATCTCCTTAGTTTTTGAATTTGCCAAATCACAAGCTGGGGTTAATACTATTAACATTTGTTGATTATCAAGATCTTCATAAATATCACAGCTACACACTTGGGTTATAGGATTAGGAAACATGTACATTTCAAGAGGCTCAACATCTAAATACTCTTCATTAAACATATATTTATTACTTAACCAGCTTGAAACATAACGAGTCAATACAATTTCTTGAGTTTTCTTATTTAGTGTTTGAACCTCTTCTTCTTTATTCATAAAACACTCTGGAATAATAGTCCAAAAAAACTCTTTAATATTGTTGTTAACCTTACCTCTAGAACCAAAAAAACTAAAAATAGAATCTTCATAATAAGCAATTAAATTTCCTATTACTTCTTCTAAAGAGCTTTCATCTTTTGGCTGAACTTTTATTATATTCGTATTAACATTATCGCTTATTTTTTGGCTAAATCCAGTTCTAACTATAATAGGAATAATTTCTCTATCAATAATATTCTTTAATAAAATATTACCTGACATTTGTTCATCATCTTTTCCAATATCTTCATTAGGAATCAACATTAGATCCACTATGACAGCATCAAAATCTTTCTGAAACAATTCAATAGCAGCCTCTTCTGGTGTTGTAGCTACCTCAAAGGAAATAATGAATTCATTTAATCTGTTAAATTCATCACTTGTGATTCCATCTTCTTCTAGTTTTTTATAAACATCATCTCTAGTCTCTAACATCTTCAATTTAGAGATATCTTTTTGATCTTTAATGATAAGACTTTTTTCAATCTCCTTTATTAATAACTTTTTATTATAACTATCTACTGCTTCCTGTAATTGTACACTTTGCTCAGGATCATCATCTATAAGCAATATTTTAAACTCTTTCATTATTTACTCCTGCTTAATGTTATTCTAAAACAAGCACCTTTACTTGTATCAATTACCTCTAGCTGTCCATTATTTCTTTGAATAGATTCTCCAGCTATTGCTAAGCCCAATCCCGTTCCATTATCTTCGACAACTCTTTTTTTTGCAGAATATCCAGGAGTAAAAAGAATATCATCTAATAAATCATCGCTTGAAACTCCTGGCCCATTATCTGATATTTCAATAAATATCTTCTCATCATTTCCGAAAAGCGAAACCTTAATAGTTTTTGTGTTCTCCTCTGAATACTGAACCCAAAACAACGCATTTTCTATTATATTTGTTAAGGCCATATATAAATCTTCTTGTATTATATTTGTTTCAAACTCTTTAGATGAACTAATCTCTATTTTTACATCCTGTTCCTGTGCTACTTCTTTAAAAAGCTCTAAGACATTCTGGACTTGGTTATTCACATTAGTCTTTTTTCTTCTCCCTCTTTTATTAGATGCAAGTGGGTCAAGACGTTTAAAGAAACTACTTAATCGTTTTGCTTCTGTACTCAATTTTTCCATATCCTCAGAAAGCTTTTCATAACTATTTTTACCTAACTCATCACTGTCATATGAGTGTTTTAAATATTCTTCTATTGTTGGAATTTTATGAGTGTACCAGGATAACGGTTTTCTTCCTTCATGTAAAACAACACTAATTACATTTCCCAATGTGGTATGTTTTTGATAAATAGCGATTGTTTCTTTAACTTCTAAAAAGTCCTCTTCTTTTTCTTTTTCTAAATTAAGAATCTCTTGGCTTACTTCTTTGTTTAGCAAATTAAAATATTCATCTTGTTTCTCAGGAGTTTTTTCTATATTCCTTCTAGTTTTTTCAATTGATTTCTCAACGTTTGATTTTATGTTGCTAAAATCAAAAAGTTTTTCAACTGGATCAACTTTCTTTTTAGGCTTATTTTTTTGTCTATATCTAAAGCGTTCTCGTTCAAGTATGCTTAATGTATAATTAGCTATTTCTTGTAATGTTGAATAACTATCATTTTCATATAGCCCGTCTCTAGCACTCTTTTCTTTTAATCCTGATTTTTCTTCGTCTTCGATACTAATGCGTCCATTAATTTGTTCCGATCCTATGCATAAACTTGGGTTTTGAACACGTTGAGCATCTAAATTTAACCAATCATATCCCTGATCTCCATAAGGTCTAATTCTGAATCCATTTCTAAAAATACTAATTCCAGATTGTTCTTTTAATATGTTTCTAATATCTGTCTTGGAGTATCTTGCATCATGCGAATTGTTTATGAAATTAGTAATTACTTCTATTCCTCCTGGATCTTTATCATAAACTCTATAATCAATCGTGACATTACCACATTCTTTTAAATGTTCTTTCGAAAACTTTTCAATTTGACCCTTAATAGTTTTTTCTTCATTTAAATAATAATTGAAATACTTTAAATCATATGAAAATTTTTCATCAACAACACCAAATAATCTATAGTGGCATGTATCAAAAAATTCAACAGGCTCTATTAATTCACATTTATTTCTACTACCATCATAGAAAAAATTTTCATAGCATACTTCTATAGAAAAATCTGTCTTGTCATATAAAAGTCTTGAAAGTTCCGTTTCGATTTTTTGAACATCTTTTTCGGATATAGTTTCTGATAAGTCGTTGCCGAATTCATTAATGATTTGTAGCGTAGTTCCTGATTTTTCGCTAGTCTCTTCAGTTTCTATGTAAATAGGAATCTCGGATAATTTCTTATTTGTATTAAAATCAGCCCAGTTAAATACAGCTGTCGTTCTGAATCCACCATTGACAGTAGATAATTTCAATTTATTACCTAATAGCGAAACAGCATAGCGTCCGATAGGCGAGTTGTAAGATGAAATGAAATAAAAAGGCTCTCCACAATCCTGTACAATGTTATTTGGAAAAAAACTAAAGGAGAATCGTTTTGAGCCAATTACATTGTATCAGTAAAAGGAAATCAGGTCAGCATTTAACCTACGAAGATCGTAAAGTTTTAGAATATTTATATAATCAGAATCTAAAACGAAGTCGCAAGGAAAGATTAAATCAAAAGGCATTAGCAAAACAGTTAGGCTTTAGTGAAGCAACACTAAGCAGAGAGCTGAGGCGAGGCTTGGTAGAACAGCAAACAAGCCAGTTAGAAACCTACATGGCATATTCTTCTGTAGTAGCACAAAGCAACATAGAGAAGAACTGGGAAAACAAGGGTAGAGATCTAAAGATTGGTAAGGATCATAAACTGTGTCGTCAATTGGAGAAAATGCTGCTGGGAGAAGAAGTAAAAGGACTTAAAAGACTAAGGTACTCACCGGAAGCAATTGTGATGAACTTTGACAAAGCAGGCTGGCCTACTAAGATCAGGATATGTGCCAGAACGATTTATTATTATGTAGCAAAGAACATCTTTTTAAATGTGAGTCGAACTGACCTGCCACGTAAAGGTTCTTATCCTAAACGATGCTATAAACGAATAGAGAAGCGGTTGCAATCCCCTGAACAGAAAAGAATAGATGAAAGACCAAAAGCAAGTGACTTACGAATAGAGCCGGGACATTGGGAGATGGATTGTATAGAGTCAGTTAAAAGAGACAGAACTTGCTTATTAACTTTAGTTGATAGATGTACCAGAGAAAGCTATATTTTCAAAATGAGCAGACAAACCAAGGAAGCAGTTATAAGACGTCTCAATGGTTTAGAGCGAAGACTGGGCACAGCAGGTTTTAGAGAAAAGTTTAAGAGTATAACCGTAGATAACGGTTCAGAGTTTATGGGTTGGGAGAAAATGGAACAGTCAGTACTGCAAAAAGGAAGTCGTACAGCAATCTATTACGCTCATGCCTATTGTTCGTGGGAGCGAGGCAGTAATGAGAACCTGAACGGTTTTATCCGCTACTTTATTCCTAAGGGAACAGAGCTAAGATATCTACGGGGAAAAGAGATCAAAGAGTTAGAATTATTCATAAACTACTACCCCAGAAAAATTCTGGGAGGCTGTAGCGCCGCAACTTTTTCTCAGGCTATAGCCTGAGAAAAAACCAACAGAACATTGTACAGAAAGTAATTTCAGTTTAAGTTGCAATTCTCACATAGCGTCCGATACCCTTTTTTCCTTGATAAACCCTACCCTTTGGGCTAAACTTATTTCTTAACTTATAATCTGTTGATGGCACCATCCACGTTCCAGTAACTGTGTCTTTTGACATACCATGCCCGTCATCCATTATAAAGATTTCAAGTGAATCTACTTTTTTTCTATATATTATTTTTACATGACTTGCATCAGCATCATATGCATTTTTTACTAATTCAACCATAGCTGCAGGTAAATCTTTAATTAAATCTTTTCCAATAGACATTATCAATCTACCTGTTGGTTCAAAATATGTTTTCATTGTGCCCCCCTTTATCTAAATCATCCTAGTCAGACTCTTGAAAGAATAGTATTGTTATAAAAAGTCAATTAATATTTAGTAGAATCATTGACTTCAACACATTCCATAATTTCTGATTGACTGATTAGATCTTTATGTTTTATTTCTCTATCAATAAGAAGTTTCCATAGTTTTTTATAACTCAGTTTCATAATTATCTCCCACTTATTTATCGGAACGAATTATAGTTTATTATATCATACTTTAGTTTGCTATTTCACTTAAATGTATTGACTATAGATTAAAAATCTAGTAATATATTTATAGCGCAGTGCGCTATAAATAGGAGGTAAGTATGATTGATATAATAGATAAAAGCTTAACTGGATATAAATTTATAGATTTATTCGCAGGAATTGGTGGTTTCAGACTAGCTTTAGAATCTCTGGGTGCTACTTGTGTATATTCAAATGAATGGGATAAATATGCCCAAGAAACTTACGAAATGAATTTCGATGAAATACCTGATGACGATATAACACAAGTTGATGAAAAAACAATTCCTGATCACGATATTTTGTGTGCAGGATTCCCTTGCCAAGCATTTTCAATTAGTGGAAAACAAAAAGGATTTGAAGATAGTAGAGGAACTTTATTTTTTGATATTGCTAGGATAGTAAGAGAGAAGAAGCCTAAAGTTGTTTTTATGGAAAATGTTAAAAACTTTGCAACACATGATGGTGGAAAAACCTTACATGTCGTCAAAAACATAATGAACGAGTTAGGTTATAGTTTCGAATACAATGTTCTAAATCCTATTCATTACGGAATACCTCAAAAAAGAGAACGTATTTACATGATTTGTTTTAGAAATGATGTTTTGAGAGAAAGTTTTGTTTTTCCAACTCCAATGAAGCTTAAACATTTTGTTGAAGATTTTTTGCTTTCTGATTACGAAGTACAAGATCTTATTATTGAGAGAGACGACCTAATACTTAATGATAACATTGAGATAAAAACTAACTCTCCCAAAACGATAAGGGTTGGAACAGTTGGAAAAGGTGGTCAAGGAGAACGAATATATTCCCCCAAAGGAATAGCCATTACACTCTCAGCTTACGGTGGTGGTGTTTTTTCAAAGACAGGAGGCTATTTAATTAATGGCAAAACAAGAAGGTTGCACCCACGAGAATGTGCTAGACTTATGGGGTTTCCAGACAGTTATAAGCTGAACCCTAATAAAAATCAAGCCTATAAGCAATTAGGTAATTCAGTCGTAGTGGACGTTTTGCAACTAATTGGAATAAAAATAGGGGAAGCTTTGAACTATGAATATAGTGGATTTCAGCAATTGGCTATTATCTAATGGTACCAATAAAAAGGTTGTTTCTGATATCGTTAGTCGATTAAAAAGAATTAATAGAGAGTTAATGAACCGAAAATCTTACACTACTATTGATAACGAATATTCAAAAGATAAGTGTAGAACTTTACTGAAATCCTTTGATAAAGCCTACACAGAAAATAATCTTTTAGTTGATTCAGATCTCCCATTAGATAAACCTTACCTTGCTAGCTATAAGTATGCTTTAAATAAATATCTACAATTTTTAAATCAATGAATCAGAAAACAATTCAACATAAAAGTTAATTTTTCTTTGTTGAATTGTTTTCTTTAATTATAAATGTGATTCAAATTCTAGCAAATCACTAGGTTCTTGCTCTCTTTTGAGCTTTATACTAAAAATAACATTGGCATTATATGTGTTTGATAGTTTCCTTATTCTATAAATATCATCACTAACTAACCTAATCATATAATCCGAATCAATAACTGAAAACTTTACCTTATCCATATCATTTGTAGTTTTAATCATAAAGTTCTCTTGTTCTTCGAAATCAAAATTCATCATTTGTAATTTCTTTCTAACATCATTTTGTCTACTTTTAGGAACACTGCTTGAACCACTTTTTTTCACTCTATATTTGCAACTTATATCAAAATACTTATTATATTGATTTATTGGAAAAACGATAAAATCGTTACCTTTAGTAATAAAAAACTCTACACCTAGCCTTTTATATGAATTAATAATCCAACTACTAACTAATTCTTGTGGCAAATCAAGATTTTCACCTCTGGTTCCCGCATTTTGATATTTTTCAAAATCACTATTCATTAAATCTATAATGAATTCTACATTCTCATCCATCTCACTTTTATTTCTAGGTGAAAAAATAAATTTTCTATTCTTTAAATCTGGTAAAAGTACAAATTGACCACTTTGTGCTTGTGGCATTTTTGCTTCAATGAAAAATGATTTATCACCTCTATTGTATTTTATATCACTTGTTGTTGAATCACTAAATCCAAGATGCTCAAAAAAATTCCCATATTGTTTTTTTAAATAGTCTACACACTCTAATTCAAATTGTCTCCAATCGCTCATTTTATTACTCCCTCCATAGCTTTTATAATCGATTTTCCTATCTCCTCGACGACGTTTACAGTCATAGCATTTCCTGCTTGTTTTAATAAGTGTCGATTTGAAACCTTATTTTCCAACCTTTTAACATGCTCATCATCAAATCCTTGAAATAGCAAGGCTTCTTCTCCAGTTAAATAATACATGTGTTTATTTTTGATATAATAAATACCGTCTCTATGAGCTCTTAATGTTGGCATTCTATTAACATATAATCTTAAATCTGACATCCTTGTATCCACGATTAGGTTTTCTTGTTCTAAAATAGTTTCTATTTCAAATTTACCAATATTTTTTTCATTGTTTAGATAATCATCAACAAACCATTTTTTATCTTCTAAGCTCATTTCATTATTTTTAGGCCTTAAATAATTAGCAATTTCAACTTTTTCCTTTGGACTCGGCCAAATAAAATCTTCAGACTTTACTTCTAGGTCACCTCTAAACCCAACGATAAAAACCCTTTGTCTCATATGTGGAATTCCATAGTCAATGCTATTTAACACTTTATGAAAAACTGTATATCCTATCTCTGTCAGCGTTGAAATAATTTCGTTAAACGTTTTTCCTTTATCGTGAGTTATAAGTCCTTTAACATTTTCTAAAATAAAAATTTTAGGTTTTGTTTCTTCTATAATTCGTATCAGATAATAGATAATTTGACCTCTAGGATCTTTTATCCCTGTTTGTCTTCCAATTACAGAAAAACTCTGACATGGAAATCCTGCTATCATCAAATCAAATTTAGGCATATCCCATTTATCAAACTTTTTTAAATCGCCAAAGTTCGTATCTGTTTTTCCTGGAAACAATAGATCATATGTTGTATT
>CAZMJW010000019.1:0-9608 GCA_964566915.1 uncultured Gammaproteobacteria bacterium | reverse complement strand
TAAATTTTGTAATTCTTCTTGACCACCAACTTTTTCTCCATTAACTTCAAGAATAATATCCCCCATTTTAAGCCCAGCTTTTTCAGCAGGAGAATCTGAAGTAATTTCAATTAAGGCCACAGCTGACTCTGATATAATAGCGTTTTTTCCTAAAGTATCTTCACTGGTTGCTTGTGGAAGACCAATCATATATCCAGCTGAATATAAAACCCAAGCAAGAATTATATTCATAATGACTCCGGCAGAAAGAACTATAGTTCTCTTCCAAATAGATTTTGAAGAAAAACTATCCTCTTCATTTTTTCCTTCTCCATTTTCACCCTTAATTTTTACAAAACCACCTAAAGGAAGCCAGTTTAAAGAGTATATTGTAGAATTATCTTTTGGTTTTACCTTATCACTTTCATTATTAATTAATTTCTCCCAAGAATCCTTACCTTTTACAATCGCTCTTTTCCCTTTTTTGTTTTTATAACAACCAATTGCTCGAGGAGGAAAGCCTAAACCAAATTCTTCAACTTTTATTTTAAACATTTTAGCTGTTGAAAAGTGACCTAATTCGTGAGCTAAAACTAAAACTGATAAGACAGCTAAAAATATTATAAGTGTTAACATATTAAATTTCCATTATATCTTTCTCTTTTTTATCTCTAATAACCTTTACCTCTTCATTCTTCTTAGCAGTATATTCATCAAGTTCTTCTAAAAATCTAAACTTATCATCTTCGGCAATCTCTTTATTTTCAAAAGATTCTTCTATTTCACCTTTAATTTCATCCCTCAAACTTCTTAAACTAATTCTAGTTTTTTCCATTTTTTCATTTAGTTTTTTAACTAAAGCACTTCTATTTTCTTCAGTTAGTGGTGGAACAGTTAATCTTATTTTATCCCCTTCATTTACAACTCCCAAACCTAAATCAGCTTCAATAATAGCTTTTTCAATGCTTTTTATTACTCCTTTATCCCATGGAGCAATAGTAATGCTATGACTATCAGAGACAGCCACATTACCAACTGCATTTACTGGATTTAAAACTCCATAAGCTTCAACTTGAACTGCTTCTAATATAGAAGGGTTGGCTTGACCAGTTCTAAGTGAAGAAATGTCTTTCTTAAAATAGTCAATCACTGAACTGTAATCTGCTTGTTTGTTTTGTAAATATTCATTCATAGATTTATCTTAATTATTTTATTATTAAATTATTATTATAAACTACCTACTTTAAGTAGTCCACTTCCTTTTTCTTTTGGTTGTTTCTCTGCTCCTAAATATACATTATTTGAATCTTTTAAATCAACCATGATACTTGAAGCTTGCCACGAAGTTGGTAATTTTTTGCTATTCCAGGTAACACCGCCATCACTTGATTTAAAGAAAGTAGTAGCTGAGGCATAATATATTTCATTCTTATTATTAAAATTAACATCCATTGCTAAGATATTACTATCTTTATCCGGGTTAATTAGAGATAATTTTTCCCAAGTAACCCCATCATCCGGGGAACGAAGTATCATATTTGATGTTGCTAAGAATATATCACCATCTTTAGTAGCTACTAAATTGGTAAATTTCTTAGATACTTTAAGATCAGCTAAGACAGCGTTTAAATCTTTAAACTGAGTAGCTTCAAAGTTTGAGCTAAGAGTACTTGGATTTTCTACGCTAGTATTTGTATTAGAGAAAAAACTATATAATTTATTTGTATTTGTAACAACGAACAAACGACGACTGTCAAGTGGACTTAAAAGTATTTTAGCCACTGATTCATCAAAACGCCAAATTGTCCGCCATGATTTTCCATAATCTATACTCTTTATCACCTCTCCGCGAGAAGTAGCTATGTATATATTTTGCGGGTTATAGAAATCAACCACAACACTATTAATTAAAACATCAGAACTATTGTCATAATACATTTGTGTAAAACTCCTTGAACAATCATCGCTTCTATATAATTTATTAACTGATGCAACATATATGCGACATTTATTCCCATTATCTACTGCTACTGATTGAATATATTTTTCATTTAAGTTAGCCCTGTTCCAACCATTAGCTATATTATATGTGTAATATAAGCCGTTTTCTTTAGAGGCTAAATATATTGCTAAATTATCTGAAGGATCAGGATAAAATCCTTGAACTTCAATTGAAGCGATGCTTTGAGTATCTCCTATAGTAGCAATACTGCTAACTTGTCGCCAAACAGATCCTTTGTCTGTTGAAACAAATATGTTTCCATTAGCTAAATCACCACCAGATTTTGTCGAGATAGAACAAGCAGAAAGAAAAAACACGGCAATTAGTAATACGCTTATTAAAGAA
Source organism: uncultured Gammaproteobacteria bacterium (assembly GCA_964566915.1). GTDB lineage: Bacteria > Patescibacteriota > Patescibacteriia > Patescibacteriales > UBA12465 > UBA12465. The sequence continues at coordinate 7,282 of CAZMJW010000019.1, read as the reverse complement.
ATTTTTTTTAAATTTTTCATATTATATATTAATTATAATTTGCTCTAAAACTAATCTCGGATTAACATTAGCTTTTAAATATTGTCTAGCTTGAAAAATAAGCTTTAAATCATTTAGACATTTAATTTCATAATTTGATTGCAAAGATACAACACTAGCTAAATCATCTTTTAACATATTATATCTAAGTGAATCATTAATGTCTAAAGAAAGAAGCATTAAATCTCTTAAAATACTCTCGAATAAATCTAGAATATCATTTGCCCGTAAAACAGCTTCCTTGCTCCAGGTTTTATCTTTAAAATATATATCTAAAAATTTTATTTTATTACCAGAATTGTTTAAAAAAACTAAATCTAATAAGTCTTTAGCTCTTTTAATTTCTTCCTGAAATAAGGTATCATTTTCTAGATATTTTAAAGCACTCAGTGGTCTTCCTAGTGAATAACAAGCTAAGTCTTTAGCTAAAGTTCTTTTACTCTGATGATTTTCAATTAGATAATCATATATTACATCACTTGAGACTGGTTGAAATCTAACAATTTGCGCTCTTGAAGCTATAGTTGCAGGAAAATTTTCAATATCACTCGCTAACATTATAATCACTACTCCATCTTTTGGCTCTTCAAGGGTTTTAAGAAGAGCTGATTTAGATTCCTCACTTAAATAATCAGCGTTTTTGATTAAAGCAATCTTATAGCCATTACTAAAAGTGCTAAGTGAAAGAGTTCTAATATATTCCCTTACTGCTTCAATAGAAATAGTTTTTTTATCCTCTTCAAGATCAAGAATATGTAAATCACCATTAAAACTACCCTCCTTATCCTCAATTCCTAAGGATTTTTGTAAATTCCGAGCAAAGGAAAGAGCAATAGTTGATTTTCCAAGATTTTCCGGGCCTACAAAAAGATAGGTAGAAGCCGGGCTACCAGATGAAACTACCTTATCTAAAAAGCTAATTGCTTTCTCATTACCTATTTTTGGCCAAATATAATTTAATTCTTCCATGTCTAAATTATATCATAGATAATAATGATTTAACAATATTAATTATAGAAAAAATAAATTTATATTTATTCTATTCCATAAGGTGTCATGGTGTGATAGCCAGCCGAAATACCATCTATATCTGATCCTAAACAAAAGTGAATAGAATATGATTGACTGTCATTTAACTCATAGGTGTACTCTTGTGAACCCTTTAAAGCTGTCTTACAACTATCACCATCAATTGGGATAGGTGGACTTGGATATGCATCTAAAAAGATCATGTTATTTTGTGTTATTATTGAAGCTCCGGTTGAAATGCTTTCTTCTTCAGGATAACTGCCTTCATAAGAATAATACATTTCCAGAGCTCTTCTAATTTCTTTAATGTCACTTAATCTTTTTCTATCACGTTTAAGAGCCTCTGTTTCATCATCAATTAAAGAAACAGTGTTTAGCTCTTCTAAATCATTTATATTATTAGCCTTAAGATATTTGTTTGAAAAAGTATATAAAACATCGTTTATGTATAAACTACGCTGAACTGAATTATCATAACAAGATTCTCCACAAAAATAATCTCTTTCACTGGCTATTCCATTGTCAGAATGATCAATAACACCTTTCAAGTTAAATTTATTATTATCAATACTTAGAACCATAGCTCCTCCCATACTTGAACCATCTTCAAGATAGCCACTTAAAAAAGCTGGAAGTACTAAAATATTTTTCTCTTTATCAAACAAAAAAGCTTTGTGATTATATAATGCTAAAGAATCACTTCTACTATTACCAATAATAAAATTATCTAATTCATTTGGTGAGCTTGGATCTTTAACATCAAACAAAGATAATTTTAATCCGTCATTTAGTGAATCTGAATCAGACTCTCTTCCAAAGCCAATTAAAGTATTTTCATCATAAGGATGAAGATAGTTAGAATAACCTGGTATTTTTAATTCTCCCATTAATACCGGTTCATATGGATTAGTTAAATCAATTACAAATAAAGGATCTATAATTTCAAATGTTACAATATATGCTCTTTTTCCTAAAAATCTAACTGAATAAACTTCTTCATCGTCTGCTAAATCTCTAACTGAACCAAGAATTTTTAAATCAGGGGATAAGACGAATAAATTTGAACTTAGAGTATAATCAAAATCATAATAACTATATTCATCATCATAATTTAAAATTTTAATTTGAGTAGTAACAATTCTTAAATTTTCATTTTCATCTTCATCTAAGAAAAATTGATTTGTAATATAACCGGGCACAGAAGAATAATTTTCAAAATTTAAACTTCCGTCATTTAATGAAAACTTAAAAATATCTGTTTTATATAAATATTGAACTGCATTCATAACTATATCTTGATATTTTTCCTTGGAATTTGATCCAAAAAGTTCTTCCGGCTCATTAATATCATAATTAATTAGTATTTCTGAATATTTATTTACTTTATCATTATCACTTATTTCATTATCATTTTTAATTTCATTTAATTTTTGAAAATCTTCATCACTTATCACACCTTCAAAATATGGAATCATTTTCTCCATAACTAAAAATTCATAATTTCCATTAACTGTGCTTGTAATATATATATTTTTAGCAGAAGAATAAACAATTGTATAATCTGGTGTTAAAAATGATTTTGATGAAGTAATTTCACCATTGTTTAATAAGTCAATACTAGATATATTGATTAATTTATGGGAAAAAGTTGAATAATCTTCATATTCTAAATAATTTATTTCAGGAAAATAACATTTATCACTCTGACTACAGTCACTTGATACAACTTCTCCATCTTCAATTAAAAGTGGTAAAAGATTTTCTTCATCAGATATATTAATTGTTTGATTTAAAATTAAATACATCTTTCCTGCAACTTTTCTGGAGTTAAAATATGATCCTTCAAAAATATAATTTTTAATTTTTTTAGGTTCTTCAATATTAGTGATATCAAAAATATCTACAAAAGCAGAAGTAGATTCTGGTTCTAAAAAATCATAATCACTAGCATTTGTATTATTTCCAAGAACTGCTAAACGATTATTATTAATATACATTTCACTAGGCCTTGATTCAAACTCTATAGTAGTTATAATTTCTGAATCAGAAGCTGGTAATGCATTTATAATAAATAAATTATTTTTACTTATAATAAAAATATGTTTTCCGTCTGTTTTGATAACGTCCGCTTCATCAACTCCTTTAACCTGAACATTTGTTTCAGAATAGTTACTGCCTGCACTGCTATAAGCACTATAAGATTCTGATGAAGCCATGTCACTTAAAGACAAAGAAGAATTTGAAGCTTGGTCTGTATTATAATAATGCCCAGATGAATTAGGGACTTTTTTAACATTTTCTTTTACAAATAACTTATAATCATCGTAATTTGTAATTTTTTTAAACTCAATTTTTTCTTCATTGTTATTTATATCCTCTTTTTGATCTTCAATAATTTCGTTATTGTTAACAATATTTTCTTTATTTGGTTTTTCATTTTGCCAGGGCCAAGAAATCGAACAGGCTGACAAAGAAATTGTAAAGAAAAGCAAGACTAAAACTAAACTAATTTTTTTAAACATATTTTTAATTATTTTTCTAATTATATAATTATACTAAATTAGATAAATTAAAACAAATGATATTGATGTAATATCATTTAAAAATAGAGATTATTTATTTATAAGAAGATTGAAATATTTATTAAAAGATTATGTTTTTATATTTTATATAACAAAATCTAGGTAATTATCTCTATTAATTACTTTAAATTCACTATTTTGATATCCTTCCATAAACACCTTAGGGGTTGGAGCCTTTTTTTTACTCCATTTGATTTCATAAGCAAACAAGCCCCCGTCTCTTTCCTCAATTAAGTCTATTTCTTTTCCTTGATAATTTCTCCAAAAGTATTTACTTCCATATATTTTATCATACGAAGTTTTTTTAATTCTCTCAGAGACAATAAAGTTTTCAAATAATTGACCAACATCATTTCTATTATCCAAACCTTCATATTGAGAAATAACCGCGTTTCTAACACCGTTGTCTAGAAAATAATATTTTGATTTTGTATTTATTTCATTTCTTAAATTACGACTAAAACCACCTAGTCTAACTATTATAAAGCTTTTTTCAAGAAGATCTAAGTATCTATCAACTGTCTTAACATTTATTTTTAAAGTATTAGCTAACTCATTTATTGAAACTAAACTACCAACTTGAAATGACAACAATTTAAGAAGATTTAACAAAATACTACTTGATTTAACCCTATCTAAACTTAAAATATCTTTTAATAAATATAAGCCAACTAAATCTTCTAGGAAATCAATTTTTTCCTGTTTATTTTTAGCTAATACTGAATTAGGATATGAACCAAATACTAGAAAATTTTCTATATTTTCTTGAAGCTCATGTTTATTAAATTTATACAACAATTCTTTTTGCGAAAACGGATAAAGAGAAAGAGTTGTTTTTCTTCCGGTTAAAGGTTCACCTATTTGTTGTGATAAATCAAAGGAAGAAGAGCCTGTAGCTATAATGCGAATACCTAATATATTATCTATCATAATCTTAAGAGCCATACCAATATTCGGTATTTACTGAGCTTCATCAATAGCTATTAATTCATAACCTTCAGCATAATCAAGTATATCTTTAAAATTTTGCGACTTTAATATATTTTGCAACCTTATATCGTCTCCATTATCAAGCTTATACTTTAATTTAGTATTTCTTAAATAATTATTTAAAAGCGTAGTTTTCCCTACTCTTCTTGGGCCATATATAACTAAAGCTTTGTTAGCTTTTAGATATTTATCTAGATTATCATAGACTCTTTTAATCATATATTTAATGTTAAAAATTATATTTATGCTTATATTATATGACAAATTGTCAAATATATGGAGTCTGACTCCATAAAATAACGTGAATTTATGGAGTCTGACTCCACAAATTAAACTTTTTTAACTAAATGACCTAATTTACTGCACAATATATAGATGAATATATTTAAATTACCTTTAAACAAACTAAAGTGCGGACATTTCTACTTTGCTTAAAACGGACATTTCTAAATAGTTTAAGATATTAATTTCTTCTTCTCTGTAAACTACTAATTATTTAAATTGAAAAAAATACACCTTTCTGTTATATTTAAGGCATTAAAACAAGTATTTAAATTATGAAAAATAAAATAAAGAAAATTATTCTTTTGTTCGGCGATCTTGTCTTTCTTCACCTTTCCCTTCTATTGACTTTAATTATCCGTTATAGTCCAGAACAGCTTAAAGGAGAGTGGAATAATCATCTGCCAAAATTTGTTTTTGTCTTTATTATTTTCCTTATCAGTTTGTATATAAACAATTTCTATAATTTGAATATGGAAATTAAAGGAAGAAAATTTTTTAGAAGATTAACAATGACCATTGTTTTCTCTTCTTTCTTCTCTATAATATATTTCTATTTAGCCACCGAGCAAACAATTACTCCAAAAACAAATCTCTTAATCTTCTATATTCTCTTTTCTCTTCTTTTAATAATTTGGCGCTACTTATTCAGAATATCTAACAATTCTTTTTCTAAAAAACAAGGCGTAGCAATTATCGGCAATAATGAAAAAAGTAATAATATATTAAAAGAAATAAGACTTAATCCTGGTCATGGTTATGATGCTTCTCTTTTGGTTAAAGATGTTAATGATATATATTATCTTCCAAAGTTTATCATTGAAAAAAATATAAAAAATGTTGTTATTTGCGATGATTTTAATTTAGGAAAAGAAATAAGGAAAATTCTTTTTTCCTGTTTTGAGTTAAATGTTAACTTCTTTTCCTATCCTGATTTCTATGAACATATTAGTGGAAAGGTTCCGGTTGAAGAAATAGATGTTAACTGGTTTTTAGATAACCTAAAAGAAGGAGAAAAAAGCTACTTCAATTCATTAAAAAATATTTTTGATTATTTTTTTTCATTTATCCTTCTTCTTATCACCCTACCTTTTTGGCCTATTATTGCTATTTTAATTAAAATAGAAAGCTATGGTCCGGTTTTCTTTAAACAAAAAAGAATGGGTCTAAAGGGAAAACCTTTTATAATGATTAAGTTTAGAACAATGACTGAAAGTGAAAACGATGGAACAATGACGGTTGAGGGAGATGTAAGAATAACAAGATTAGGAAATATACTTAGAAAGACCCGACTTGATGAAATACCTCAACTTCTTAATATATTAAAAGGAGAAATGAGCTTTATCGGACCAAGACCGGAGCGACCAGAATTCATTGAAAACCTTGAAAAAGAAATCCCTTTTTATAACACCAGACTACTGGTTAAACCTGGACTATCAGGTTGGGATCAAGTATCAGGAGAATATCACAGTGCTAGTGCTAAAGACACCTTAAAGAAGCTTCAAAACGACCTCTTCTACATCAAAAACCGTTCACTCTACCTTGATACAATAATAATCCTTAAAACCATCAGCGCTATCTTAAATAGAGCTGGGAGGTAATAATATGGAAAATATTACAGGTATAATTTTAACTAAAAATAATGAGACTACTATTAAGGAGTCTGTTTTATCAATCCTAAACTTAGTTAATGAGCTGATAATTATAGATGATTTCTCAAGTGATAAGACAATAGAGATAATTAAAGGTATAGATAATAATATTAGAATAGTTAATCATAAACTAACTCGTTTTGACGATCAAAGAAATTTCGCTGTTAGTTTAGCTAAAAATAATTGGATACTAATGATTGATTCTGATGAAATGATTTCACAGAAACTATCAGAATCTATTAAAAATTTAGAAGAAGAAAAAGACATTGATGCCTATTGGTCAATTAGGGAAAATATAATAGTAAACAAAAAAACATTAGAAAACTACACAAATAGACCAATATTGTTTAAAAAGAAACTAAAATTTTCCTACCCCGTTCATGAAACTATTTTGATAGATAAGGATAAACTAAAGAAATTAAATGGTCATTTAATTCATAAAAACTGGATATCTTTTAATGTGACTCTTATAAAAATTAATCATTATTCAGAACTTATGGCTGATAGATGGATTGAAGAAAAACGAGGTTATGGAAAAACAGTCACCTTGCTGTTAGCTATTGCTTGGCCATTCTATGCCTTTCTGCAAGCATACTTTGGTCGCAAACACTACAAAACTGGTCTCTTTGGTTTTGTATATTCCATATTTGAATCGTATTGGCGCTTAGTAGGAATACTTAAATACTATGAGAAAAAATATGCCAAAAG
>CAZMJW010000018.1:0-9779 GCA_964566915.1 uncultured Gammaproteobacteria bacterium | reverse complement strand
TTTTCATGCCGCGAAAGGAAACCCCAGACTTTAGTCTGGGGAGGAGGTCATTTTTATAACTTTAAATAATTCTGATTTTGCTTTAGGATGACATGATACTATGCCATCACTTTTAAGATTCCATTCTTTTTGTTGAAAATCAAAATTAACAGCTCCAGCCTCGGACGCGATTAAAGCTCCAGCTGCTACATCCCAAGTCTTTGCTCCTGGAATTACTATTGAATCAACTCTACCAGAAGCCACAAAACATAATTCTATTGCCGCGCTTCCTAGTTGTCGACAATCAAGAGAGTTTAATTTTCTTTCTCTGTAATACTTTGTAGCAAATATTAAGTCTTTTTTACGATGACCATGGCAGAAGGTATGTATCTGTTTTTTTCTATTAAAATCTTTTGTTAGCTTTATTCTTTTTTTATTTAAATAAGCACCCTTATTTATTTCTGCATAAAAAACTTCATTTAACAAAGGAATATAAATTAAACCGAAAATTATATTATTTTTATAAGTTAAAGCAAGAGAAAGAGACCATAATGGATTATGAATAGTAAAATTAGTTGTTCCATCTATTGGATCAATTATCCATCTATAGTCAGACTTTTTACCATTTTGTCCGTATTCCTCTCCTAAAAATGAGTGATTGGGAAATATTTTTTTAATTCCTTTAATTAAAAATTTTTCTGTATTAGTATCAATTTTGGTTACTACCTCTGTATTGCTTTTAAGGAGACTTTGACTACGATTAAATTTTATCCATTTTAAAGCAGCTTTATCACCAGCTATTTTTACAACATCAAAAATTTTTAAGTATTCAGATATATTTTTATTTATCATAATATTAATTAATTTAATATTTTTAAATCTATTTGTTCGTTTTTAGTATCTAAAATAGCAAAACTAGGAGAAAAAAAATCATTAGCTAAGCTTCCGGGATTAATGAAATAATAATTATTTATTTTTTCAATCCAAGGTTTATGTGTATGTCCGTAGAATATAAAATTGTAATTAGATAAATCTTTTTTAAGCAGTTTTATTTTAAAAGGTTCATGAAAAATAGCAATGTTTAGATTATCTATGTTCATTTCAGATATTGTTTCAAAATATTTAACATTATCTAATGAGTTTGCAAATTCAGCAGAATAATTACAAGCATTACCTCTAACTAAAAAAATATCACCTTTAAAATTAGTTGATAAATAATTAAGAGTGTCTTGATTGGCGACATCCCCTAGACAAAATATTGTATTTATTTTTTCCGTATTACAAATTTTTAAACAGTTTGCTAATGAATTTATGTTGTCGTGAATATCAGAAATTATTGCTATTTTCATTTCTTATTTTCTTAATTTTATTTCGTAACTCATTTGCTCTAATTTTCTTAAATGACCTCTAGCTTGATCATATTTGGTTCTTAGATATCCGGTAAAATCAAAATCAAGTAAGTCTTCCATAATTGTTTCTGCTTGTTTTTTCATTTGTGAAGCTGTACTAAATTTACCAGCTGCTGCATTGTTTGTAGCAAAGCGAACCATTTCACCTATAGCATCACAAATACCACCTAAATAAGATTCATAATCTAAGTCAATCTTATTTTGGATAATATTTTTTTTGTAAATTATATTAAAGAAAACGAATGCTTCCATATATTCTTCAGCTGCTGCTTTGAAAGCACCTTCTTTTAAAAGTCTATTTTTACCAAAATCCGAAAACATTTTATTTAAACTATTTTCTAATTCTAACAAATTTGTTTGAGCGGTTTTTTTATCACCTTTTTGTAGAGCAAAAATAGTTTTTTTTGATTTAAATAAAACCTCATTTGAGGAAGAAATAATTTTTCTTCTATTAATTTCGTTTTTTTTATACTCGTCTTTAAGGTTTTCTAATAATTTTTTTTCTATCATATTTTTATAGAACTCTAAAAACCTCCTCTAAACTTGTTTCTCCGGCTAAAGCTTTTAATATTCCATCTTGAGTCATAGAAACGGTACCATTTTCAATAGCCAAGTTTTCAATTTCGTAGTCAGTTATATGTTCTTGCTGTATTAATTTTTTTATATTAGGTAGCATTTCGATTGCTTCGTATAAACCAATTCTTCCTTTATATCCTAGTTGTCCACATTTTTCACAACCAGTACTTTCATAAAATATCAAATCTTTAGGAATATTTACACTTGAATTTTTAATACCTTTTAAAATTGATTCTACTCTTTCTATTTCCTCTTTGCTGGTCTGTTTAATTTTTTTACAATGAGGACAAAGTTTTCTGACAAGTCTTTGGCCAATTGCAAACTCAATTGAATTAGCTAAAGCTTGTCTTTCAAGACCAAGTCCAGCAAAACGTGAAACAGCTGCGGCTGCACTATTGGCATGTATTGTTGATAATACTAAATGTCCTGTTAAAGCTGCTTCAATTGCTATTTTAGCTGTTTCAGAATCTCTAATTTCACCAATCATCATAATATTAGGATTCTGACGAAGTAGTGATCTCATTGCTGAAGCAAATGTGTAGCCATTTTTTTCATCAATTTGTGTTTGCATTATTCCAGGTAATTGATATTCAATAGGATCCTCGACTGTAATTATTTTAACATCACTTTGATTTAATTCATTTAACATTGAATAAAGAGTAGTTGTTTTACCACTTCCAGTTGGACCAGTGGTAATAATTATACCCTTAGTTTTTCTTAAAGCTTTTTGTAAATATTCATTTGATGTGCCAACAATTCCTAGTTCTGTCATCTCAAGGTTAGTGGCTGAATTTGATAAAAGGCGAATAACAATTGTTTCTCCGAAACCACCAGAAATAATAGATACACGACAGTCAACTTTTTTTTCTGGTGTATAAATTCTAAAACGACCGTCAAAAGTAGCTTTTTTTATGTTTGTTTCTTCTCCAGATAATATTTTTATTTCTGATAATATTGGTAAGTAGCTTGATTTTGGTAAAGACATTACATCATGCATTACACCGTCTATTCTAAATCTAACTACTACTGTATTTTCGGTTGGTTCTATATGGATATCACCTGCTAGAGAGCTTAAACCCAAAGATAAAACTAATTCTAATAATTTATCACTTGGTGTTTGTTTTATTTTTTCTGGAATTCCTTTAATGTCTGCGCTAAGTTGATTAGCATCTTCCATTTGTTCTTTACTAATTTTTATTCCTCTGCCGATTGTTTGAGAAATTACAATATCATACAATTCATCAATATAATCAAATTTACCTATTACTCTATATATTTCTCCTAAAGATGTTATTCCATCCATTGCTTTTAAAACTCCATCTTGAAGCATTGTAATCATCCCATCTTCTATAGCTTGTTGAAGAATTTTAAAAGATGGTGCTGAATCAATAGTTAACTGTTTTATCTTATCGTTCATGGTAAATATTTCGTAAATACCGATTCTACCTTTATATCCTATATAACCACATTGTTCACAACCTTCCCCAGCTTGATAAAAATCAGGCAGAACACTAGGAATGCTAATATTAGCTTTAGGTGATATAACAGAGAGAATTTTATCTACTTTTTCTTTTTCTTCGCCCTGAAGTTCATATTTCTTTTTACAATGAGGACAAAGTTTTCTTACCAAACGTTGACCAACAACTGCATTAATTGAAGGAACCAAAAAATAGGGCTTTACTCCTAAATCAGTTAAGCGGGGTATAACACCAGCTGCATCATTTGTATGAAGTGTAGATAAAACTATATGACCAGTAAGAGAAGCTTGTACAGCAATTTCGGCTGTTTCTAAGTCTCTTATTTCTCCAACCATAACTATATCAGGATCTTGTCTCATTATTGATCTTAATCCATCGGAAAAAGAATAACCTTTTTTAGAATCTACTTGACTTTGATTTATTCCTTCAAGTTGGTATTCAATTGGATCTTCAAGGGTAACGATTTTTGTTCCTGGTTTATTCAATTTATTTAAAACAGCATACAAAGTTGTTGTTTTACCACTTCCAGTTGGGCCAGTGGTTAATATTAATCCGTTAGGTTTTTCAATTTCTCTTCTTAATATTGGTGAAACTTCTTTTCTTAAACCAAGTTCTTCAAATTCTAAGGAAGCAGATTCAGAATCTAAAATTCTCATTACCACACTTTCTCCGTAAGCGGTTGGAAGAAATGATGTTCTAACATCAATTTTTCTTTTACTATGAAAAATAGTGAATCGACCATCTTGAGGTTTGTCATCAATATTAATTTTAACTTCAGAAAGAATTTTTAAACGTGAAACAATTCTGTTCCATTTTTGTTTATCTATTTCTGCTGCTTCTTGTAAAACACCATCTAATCTTAATCTAACCACTACCCCTTTTTCTTCAGCTTCTACATGAATATCGCTAGCTTTTAACTTTAGAGCTGTAGCGATCATTAAGGTAATAACATCACTTATATTAACATCGTTAATTTTTTCGTTTAAATTTTTATAACTAGATATACTTTCTTTAAATTTTTCTAGATCTTCAGATTTTATTTCAACTCCTCCTTGATATTTTTTTATTTTTGGAAGTCTTTTGTATGCATCGAGAGCAATATCAAAACTAGTTTGAGACACTAAATATAATCTGCCTTCAGCAAAATAAATTTTTTCTAATTCTTTTAATTTATTTTCAATTTCTTCATTTCTGTTAAGACAAGCTAATCGAATATGTTCACCGTTATAAAAAAAACAAAAAGCCTTTAGTTTTTTAGCTTCTTCTTCTTTAATAAGACTTAAAGCCTCTGGACTTATAGGAAATCCGTTTAAATCAATATAATCAAGTCCAGATTCCGAAGCTTGTCTAGCGGCTTTTTTTTCTATTTCTTTGAGTTTTATCTCTTGTTGTTTTTTAAAAAATTTTGATGAGACACTTTCATCGTTGTCATCAGGATGCAACAAGTTGTCAATTGAACTAATATCACTCATATATAATTTTTATTTTCTAAACAATCTTTCTAGTTTTGCTACAAAACCTTGGTCTTTTAATTCTATAAATAATGACATCCAAGCAGAAACTTGAAAATTAGTTAATATGGCTCCAAAGATAATTACAGCCATGATAGCAATTATTAATAAAAGATAAATTAGTATTGTAGATTGAAGAGCAACAGCGCCAGTAAATAACAAAGATAAAGGAAAGAAAATAAGAGCCAAAAATAAAAGACCGGCGAAAAATGAAATAATAAACAAAATAACTGCCATCTCTATACTTACTAGCCAGTTTTTTATAAATAATTTAAATCCACGATAAAGTGAAATTAAAAATCCTTTTTCATCAAATATTTGATAAGCAACAGAATATTTTACCGCCAAAGAAGCGCCGGTAGCTAAAGGCACGAAGATTACAAACAGAACTATATATAAGATATGTAGACCAGCAAAATCTTCAATTGCCAATATTAATAAAGGAAGACCAATAATAAATAAGGAAGCTAGAACAAATATTTTAATTAATATATTAAGACCAAAAACTGGCCAAAAATTTTTGTTTCCTACAATTAAATTTTCTCTAATTCTTATGTCAATTTGCTTTTTCCTGTTTTTGTTATAAATAACCTTTTTTAAGCTATTGATTAGTGCTCCTTGTGAAGCAATACCTATCCAAATAGCGGCAATTAATAAAGCACTACTTAAAATAATTATTGTTAGACCATTCATTATTCCAAAAAAACCACTTTTAAATAAAGCAACAATACCTAAACCTAAAGATCCGATTAAATCAACTACCGATATTGCTTTTTCTAGCCAATTATAGGAGTTGTCAATAAGATTTCCACCACCTTGTTGGCTAATTATATTGTATTCCCATGAACCACCGATGGCAGTTACTGAAGCAAATAAAGCAAAAAACCATAAATATTTATATTTTTTAGTTATTTGCCAGGCTTGTTTAAGAATGTTTCTATAAGATAACATAAAATTATTTTATTATTTAAATGATTGAAAAACATAATAAAGTCTGATAGTATTATATCATAATTATTTAATTATGACCAAATATTAGTCTATGTTATATATTGAAGAAATAAAGAGCTTGATAAAAGAAGAGCTGGGCTATAAAGATGTTGATTTTTCTTATCCAAATGAATTAAAATTTGGCGATTTAAGTTTATCTTGTTTTTTATTAGCTAAAGAAAATAAACAAAATCCAGCAAGCGTAGCTATTGATATTGCTAAAACTTTAGAAAAAAGCGTTTTAATGAATAAGTTTTCAGAAATAAGGGTTGTTGGGCCTTATGTTAATTTTTATTTTAAAAAAGATGATCTTGCTAATAAGATAATAAAAGAAATAAAAAAAGAAGGTTTAAAATATGGTTATAATAGAAATGATCAAAAAAGAAAAATAATGATTGAATATTCAAATGGTAATACTCATAAAGAATATCATGTTGGTCATTTAAGAAACATTTCTTACGGAGATGCTGTTAAAAATATTTTACAAGCCCATGGAAATATTGTTTACCCTGTTTCATATATTAATGATTTTGGAATTCATGTTGCTAAAACAATTTGGAATTGGAAAAAGAATAGTGTTTATGATGAAAGACCTGAAGATAAAGGTTATCTTTTAGGAAAGTGCTATGCTGAGGCAAGCCAAAAATTAAATCAAAAAAAAGAAGAAAATGATGATAGTTTTCAAAATGAAGTATCATCTATAATGACTAATATAGAAAAGAGAGAGGGTAGTGACTATGATTTATGGAAAAAAACCAGACTTTGGAGTATACAATATTTTAAAGAAATATATAAAGAATTAAATATATCTTTTATTGATACTTTTTATGAAAGCGAGGTTATTGATGAAGGTTTAAATTTAGTTAACGATTTGTTGAAAAGAAAAATACTATCATTAAGTCAAGGCGCAATCATTGCTGATTTAGAGGAGTTTAATTTAGGAATTTTGCCAGTTATTAGATCTGATAAAACTGCCCTATATCCAGTTGCAGATTTATCTTTAGCATCACAAAAATTTAAAAAATATGATATTGACGAATCTATTTATGTTGTAGATGTTAGACAGAGCTTATACTTTAAACAACTTTTTAAATTAATTGAGTTAAGTGGTTATAATAAAAAATTAACCCATTTATCTTATGATTTTGTTACACTTCCAGAAGGTATGATGGCTTCAAGAACGGGTAATGTTATTACTTATGAAGATTTAAAAAATAAAATATACTCTAAAATATATAAAGAAACAAAAAAAAGACATGAAGATTGGAGTGAGAAAAAAATTGAAAAAATTTCTTTTAATTTGACTATCTCTATTATCAAATTTGAAATGTTAAAAGTGGGAGCAGAAAAAACGATTACTTTTAATATAGATGAAGCAGCTAAATTTGAAGGATATACTGCTTGTTATTTGCAGTATAGTTTTGCCCGTGCCTCTAGTATAATTAAAAAATCTTCTATAATTAGTAGTTTAAGTAAACCTAATTTAAATTATTTAGAAACCGACAAAGAAAAACAATTGTTATTAAAAATGGCCCGTTTTTCTGAAATAATAGAATTATCAGCTAAAAAATATAATCCAAGTGAATTAACAAAATATTTATTTGAATTAACAAAAATATTTAACGATTATTATCATGAAACAAATATTCTAAAAGCTGATAAAAAAATAATGTTAGCTCGAATTCAATTAGTAAAAGTTTTTACAATTGTGCTATCATCAGGTTTATCACTTTTGGGATTACCAAGTTTAGATGAAATGTAAAGAATAAAAATATGGAAAACAAAAAAGAAGAAACAAATAAATTTAATGAAATTATTGCTTTATGCAAAAGAAGAGGTTTTGTCTATCCGTCATCAGAAATTTATGATGGCTTTACAGCAGTTTATGACTACGGGCCTTATGGTGTTTTACTTGCAAACAATATTAAAGATTTGTGGTGGAGGGAAATGACTAGAGCAAATGATAATATCGTTGGTTTAGATTCAGCTATTTTTATGAATCCTAAGATTTGGGAAGCCTCAGGTCATGTGAAAGGTTTTTCTGATCCTTTAACTGAGTGTAAAAAATGTCATTCTAGATTGAGACAAGATACTTTATTAGAAGATGTAGGAATTTTTGCTGATGAAAAAATGAGTGAAGATGAAATAAATGAATTATTTATTAAAAACATGGATAAAATTAAGTGTCCGGTTTGTGGTTCTCAAGATTTTACTGAAGGTAAAAAATTTAATTTATTAGTTCAATCAAATTTAGGAAATTTTACTGGTGATTGGCAAAAAAATCCTTCATATTTACGTGGAGAAACTTGTCAGGGAATATATGTTAATTATAAAAATGTTTTAGATTCAAGTAGGGTCAAAATTCCTTTTGGTATTGCTCAAATTGGTAAAGCTTTTCGAAATGAAATTACCGCCCGTCAATTTATATTTCGTACTAGAGAATTTGAGCAAATGGAAATGCAATATTTTATTAAACCTGGCGATGATGAAAAAGTTTTTGAAGAATGGAAAGAAAAAAGATATAACTTTTATCTCTCTTTAGGACTTGATGCAAAAAATTTGAAATGGCATAAGCATGAAAATTTAGTTTTTTATGCTAAGGCCGCATACGATATTGAATATAACTTTCCTTTTGGTTTTAAAGAAATGGAAGGAATACATGCTAGAGGAAATTATGATTTAAGTCAGCATTCAAAATTCTCTGGCAAGAAACTTGATTATCTTGATACGCAAACAAATGAAAAATATATTCCTCATGTAATAGAAACTTCTTGTGGTGTGGGAAGAATTTTTTTAGCCTGTATGTCTGAAGCATATCGTGAAGAAAAAATTAGTGAAGATGAAAAAAGAGTAGTGTTGAAATTTCCAAATAAATTATCACCAATAAAAATAGCTATTTTTCCACTTTTAAAAAATAAAGAAAATTTAGTTTCTAAAGCAAAAGATGTTTATGACTCTCTTAAAATGGATTGGCAATGTGAATTTGATGACAATGGTAACATCGGAAAAAGATACAGAAGACAAGATGAAATTGGAACACCATATTGTTTAACAATTGATTTTGATTCTTTAGAAAATGAAGATGTAACTATTCGTGACAGAGATAATATGAAGCAAGAAAGAATAAAAATTAGTGATTTAAAAAAATATTTTAGCGAAAAATTTCTATAAAATAATTTTTTTACAAAAAACTATTGCTATCATTTTTTATAACCTGTATAATAGAAGAGTAAATTTTATTTTTTTATTAAATTAATTTGAAAAATTTTTTTTCAGAAAGGGGGTGACATTATGAAAAAAGCAACTCCAAAAAAAGCCGTTAAAAAAACTGTTAAGAAAGCGGTAAAGAAAGCAGCTCCAAAAAAAGCAGTTAAGAAAGCCGTAAAGAAAGCAGCTCCAAAAAAAGCTGTTAAGAAAGCGATAAAGAAAGCAGCTCCAAAAAAGAAAGCGGTAAAGAAAGCAGTTAAAAAAACTGTAAAGAAGGTGGTTAAAAAAGCAGCTCCAAAAAAGAAAGCCGCAAAAAAGAAATAGTTTTTATTTCAATTGAAAATTATACAAAAGTCGTTCTGAGAATATCAGAGCGATTTTTGTTTATAAAAATTTAATGTATTAATTGTTATTATAAAAATTTTAATATCATAGAATGTCAGTTATTTTTAAAACAATTAAATATATATTATATTTTTTTATTTTTTCTTTTTTTATTTTTGTTTCAATATTTTTTTTGAAGGTGGTAACAAAATCTTTTTCTCAAAAAAATAAATGTGAAGCAATATTTTTTGATGTTGGACAAGGAGACTCTTTCTTTTTAAATTCATCTGAAATAAAAATATTAA
>CAZMJW010000017.1:0-9835 GCA_964566915.1 uncultured Gammaproteobacteria bacterium | reverse complement strand
AGAGCTGATATCGATTATGCTCGTGGTGCAGCCGGAACTACATACGGTGCAATTGGAATAAAAGTATGGGTTTATAAAGGTGAGGTTTTTGATAAAGATGACACCGAAAAAGGTGAAGTTATTACTCAGTAAGTTATTAAATAGAATTAAAGTTTTTTCATATGTTAATGCCAAAGAAAACCAAATGGAGGAAAGATCATAAAAGACGTCGAGGCGGAAAAGCTACACGTCATTTAGATATAAGTTTTGGAAGTTATGGTTTAAAAGCCCTAACTCCTTGTTGGGTAACTTCAAGACAAATTGAATCTGCTCGTCGTGTTATGACTAAATACGTTAAAAAGGGTGGACAAATTTGGATTAGATTGTTTCCTGACAAACCAGTTACTAATCATGGTGGTGAATTACCGATGGGTAAAGGAAAAGGTGCTGTTGATCACTATGTAGCTATTGTTAAACCAGGTATGATTATGTTTGAGATGGAAGGAGTAGATAAGGAAACTGCTAAAAAAGCAATGGAATTAGCCGCATATAAATTACCGGTTAAATGTCAGTTTATCACTAAAGAATAAAGTAAACATATGGAATTTAAAGAATTAAAAGAAAAAAATGAAGCTGATTTACAAAAATTATTACATGAGAATAATGAAAAATTACGTGAATTACGCTTTAAAGATTCAAATAAACAGTTAAAAAATGTACGAGAAATAAGAAACCTAAAAAAGACTGTGGCTCGCATTAAAACTGTATTAAGTAAAATAAAGAAATAAATATGACAGCTACAAAAGTTAACAAAAAAACAACTAAAACGGAAGCAGTTATTTCTAATAAGCAAAAAGCAATTATTACTAAAAAATTTAATGGAGTTGTTGTTAGTGATAAAAGCGACAAAACTGTTGTTGTGGAAGTTAAGAACGTTATCATTCACCCATTGTATAAAAAAAGATATACTAGAACTAGAAAATATAAAGTACACGATGAAAAGAATGAATATAGAATTGGTGATAAAGTTTCCTTTGTGGAATGTCGTCCGCTTAGTAAAGATAAACGTTGGAGAGTTGTTAAAGCATAACAGCATATTAAATTAATTAAATTTGGCATATATGGTTCAAGTACAAACAAGATTAAAATCAGCAGATAACTCCGGAGCAAAAGAGGTCATGTGTATTCGTGTTTTAGGAGGATATAAAAGACGCTATGGTCGTGTTGGCGATATTATTGTCGTTTCTGTAAAGTCAGCTTCTCCTCATGCAGCAATTAAAAAAGGAGATGTTGTAAAAGCAGTTATCGTAAGAACAAAAAAAGAAATTAGAAGAGAAGATGGCACTTATCTTCGCTTTGATGATAATGCTTGCGTTGTTATCAATGATAATAAAGAACCAAAAGGAACACGTATTTTTGGTCCTGTAGCTAGAGAAATAAGAAGAGCCGGTTTTGTAAAAATCGCTTCTTTAGCTCCAGAAGTTTTATAAATTATAGCCTTATTCTGAATCATATGAATATAAAAAAGAATGACAAAGTAAAGATTTTATCAGGAAAAGATAAAGGTAAAACCGGTAAAGTATTACAAGTTTCACCTAAAGAAAGAAAAATCAGTATTGAAGGATTAAATCTTTTAATTAAACACATGCGTCCTAACCGTCAAGGAGAGAAGGGACAAAGAATTGAATTTCCATCTTTTATTGACGCTTCAAACGTAATGCTTGTTTGTCCAAAATGCGGAAAGGAAACCAGGGTTTCCTATAAAATAATTAAAGGTAAGGACGGCAAAAAAGATAAAAAATTTAGAGCCTGTAAAAAATGCGGCGAAATAATCGAATAGTATAAACCAAAAATATGAGATTAAAAGAAAAATATCAAAAAGAAATAGTTCCGGCTTTAAAAGAAGAGCTTGGTGTAAAAAACAATATGTTAGTACCACGTATTACAAAAGTGGTAATTAATGTAGGTTTTGGTCGCCATTTTAAAGAAAAAGAATATATTGCTGACGTAGAAAGATCTTTAAATGAAATTTCTGGTCAAAGACCAGTTATGAATAAGGCTAAAAAATCAATTTCTGCTTTTAAAATTAGAGAAGGTCAAGTAATTGGAGCTAAAGTAACACTTCGCGGAAATAGAATGTATGATTTTATTGATAAACTAGTTAATATTACATTTCCAAGAGTTAGAGACTTTAGAGGTATTAGTATGAACGGTTTGGATAATAAAGGAAATATGACAGTTGGTTTTAAAGAACATGTATGTTTTCCCGAAATAAAAGTAGAAGAAATTAATAATATATTTGGACTTGAAGTTTGTTTTACTACAAATACTACTGACAAGGAAGCAGGTTTATTACTATTTAAAAAAATAGGCTTCCCATTTAAAAAAGAAAATAAATAATGTAATTATATAAATTTATATGGCAAGAACTGCATTAATAGTCAAAGCTAAAAAGAAACCAAAATTCTCAACCCGAAAGATAAACAGATGTTGGCGTTGTGGCCGTAACCACGGTTATATAAACGACTTCAAATTATGTAGAATTTGTTTTCGTGAATTAGCAGATAACGGCGATTTGCCGGGAATCACAAAATCAAGCTGGTAATCCAGTTTAAATCAGAAATTGTAAAAAATATTAAGATTAAATAAAAATATGATGGATCCCATCGCAGACATGTTCACAAGAATAAGGAATGCTTCAATGGTAAAAAAATCGAAGGTCGTTTTACCAGCAAGCAAATTAAAACATAAAATCGCAGAGATTTTAGCTAAAGAAGGCTGGGTTAAAGATGTAAAACTAATTCCTGGTGGTCTTGAAGGAGCTAGCAATCGTTTTGATGAGCTAGAAATATCTTTGAAGTACAAAAAAAACGGTAAGTCTCAAATTAGCTCAATTAAAAGAGTTAGTAAACCAGGCTTAAAGATTTATGTATCTAAAGATGAAATCCCAACTGTATTAAATAACTACGGTATGGCTATTATTTCCACTTCTTCCGGTTTAATGACCAATAAAGAAGCTAAAGCTTCAAAAGTTGGTGGAGAAGTGCTGGGTGAAATATATTAATAAAGATAATTACTATAATTTATGTCTCGTTTAGGAAAATTACCAATTAAAATTCTACCCGGCGTCACAGTTTCAATTTCTGAAAAAGAAATGAGCTTTAAAGGTCCAAAGGGTGAATTAAAACTAGCACACAACAAGCTAATTGAAGTAAAAGTTGAAAATGATGAAGTATTAGTTAAACCATATGACATGGAAGCAAAAAATGCTTCAGCAATGTGGGGATTAATGTGGAGTCTTGTTAGAAACTGTATCATTGGAGTTGGTGAAGGTTTTGTTAAAAAACTAGAAGTTAATGGTGTTGGTTATAGAGCTGCAGTTAGCGGATCAAATTTAACTTTAAACTTAGGTTATTCTAATCCGGTTATTTTTGAATTGCCAAAAGATATTAAAGCTAGTGTTGAAGGAAATGTTATTTCTATCGAAGGAGCCGACAAAGCTTTAGTCGGAGAAACAGCTGCTAGAATTAGAAAACTTAGAAAACCAGAACCATATAAAGGAAAAGGTATTAAATATACGGATGAAGTTATTCTTAGAAAAGCTGGTAAAGCAGCTGCTAAGGGTGCTTAATAAACTTTGGTAAATTATAAATAATATGGATAAAAATAAAGAAAAAAATTTAAGAAACAAACGTCGAAAGAATAAGGTTAGAACTAGAGTTTCAGGAACAACAGAGAAACCACGTTTTAGCGTATTTCGTTCAAACAAAGGAATGTTTGTTCAATTAATTGATGATGTTAAATCAGTTACTTTAGTTAGCGCTGATATCAAAGAAGTAAAATCAGAAGTATCTGGAAAAGTTTCTGCTTCATTTGAACTAGGAAAAATATTGGCAAATAAAGCTAAAGATAAAAAAATATCAAAAGTAGTTTTTGATCGCGGTTCATATAATTATCATGGTCGTGTTAAAGCGGTTGCTGATGGTGCACGTGAAGGTGGTTTAGATTTTTAAAAGCTAAGACAAATAATATTAATAAAGAGAATATGTCAGAAGATAAAAAAACAAATACCGAAGTTAAAAATAATGTAAGCACAAGCGACAACAAAGCTGCTCAAGTGGTTGCTAAGAGTGTTTATGGTGATAAAAAGAAAGAAAAAGGAGCTTTTAAAAAAGGTGGCCGTTTTAAAAAAGATAAACGAAGAGAGAAACCACGTGATGAATTTGAACAACGTATATTAGATATTGCTCGTGTTACTCGTGTTATGGCTGGCGGTAAAAGAATGAATTTCAGAGCTTGTGTTGGTATCGGAGACAAAAAAGGAAGCGTTTCTGTTGGACTTGGAAAAGGAGCAGATGTTACCATTGCTGTTAACAAAGCAGTTAACAAAGCTAAAAAGAATATGGTAAAAGTACCAATGATAAACGAAACCATTCCTCATATGATAACTCATAAATTAGGAGCAGCAAGGATTATGTTAAAACCAGCTGCTAAAGGTAGAGGTGTTATATCTGGTGGTGTTGTTAGAGCTATCATGGATTTAGCTGGAATTCCAAATGTAACAACTAAAACAATGGGTACAAATAATAAAATGAATAACGCTCGTTGTGCTGTTGAAGCTTTATCACTTTTAAAGAAAGTTGAAGTAAAAGAAAAAACTGAAGAAAAGAAAGAAACAAAGAAAGTGACAAATAAAGATAACAAAGATAAAAAATCAGCTAAATAGAGAATCTTAATAAAGAAAAAGAAAAATATGCTATCACTTAATTCTATAAAAAAAAGCAAAGGAAGTGCTAAAAAGACTAAAAGAGTTGGTCGTGGAAACGCTTCAGGACATGGTACATATAGTACTCGTGGTCTAAAGGGTCAAAAGTCTCGTTCTGGTGTTTCTAATTTAAAAAGATTGGGAATGAAACAACAACTTTTACAAACTCCAAAACAAAAGGGTTTTAAGTCTCAAAAACCAAAAAATCAAATAGTTAGTGTTGAAGATATTAACAAAAATTTTAAAGACGGAGACAAAGTTTGTCCTAAATGTTTAATGGAAAAGAATTTAATTAATTCTGATGATAAACCAGTAAAAGTTTTAGGTAAAGAAAAACTAACTGTTAAAGTAAGTTTTGAAAAGATTAAGCTTAATGCTTCTTTGTCAGAACAAACCGCAAAAGAAAAGACAGATAAGTAATACAAATAAATTTATTAATATGTTTGAAAAAATTTCCCAAATTTGGAAAGCAAAAGATTTAAGAAAAAATATTATATTTGTTCTTTTGATGTTAGTTGTCTTCCGTTTAGCTGCTCATGTGCCAATTCCGGGAGTTGATGTTGTTGCTTTAAAAAACCTTTTTAATAGTAATCAAATATTGGGAATGATGAATTTGTTCTCAGGCGGAGGAATGGAAAATTTCTCTATTGTAATGATGGGTGTTGCCCCTTATATCACTTCTTCAATTATTTTTCAATTACTAGGAATGGTTGTTCCAAAGATTGAAGAAATGAATAAAGATGAGGTTGGTAGACAAAAAATAAATAATTGGACTAGACTTTTAACTGTTCCACTTGGTGCACTTCAAGCTTACGGCATGATCACCCTACTTCGTCAAGGATCAGCACAAATTTTAGGAGACATATCAGCTATTGATTTAGCAATCATGATTACTATTATAACCGCTGGTTCAGTATTTTTAATGTGGATTGGTGAGCTTATT
The DNA here is from genome assembly GCA_964566915.1 of uncultured Gammaproteobacteria bacterium. Taxonomy (GTDB): domain Bacteria; phylum Patescibacteriota; class Patescibacteriia; order Patescibacteriales; family UBA12465; genus UBA12465. The sequence goes on along the minus strand of CAZMJW010000017.1, from coordinate 4,148 downwards.
ACAGAAAAGAAAATTGGAAATGGTATTTCACTATTAATCTTTGCTGGTATTATTTCAGCCTTACCATCTACTGTAAAACAATTTATTGCTACTTATGACTCAAGTCAATTTCCAATATTAATCGGATTTATAGTAATTGCAATTTTAACTGTTATTGGTGTAGTTATTATAAACGAAGGTCAAAGAAATATACCAATTCAATATGCTCGTCAACTTCGTGGTACAAGAGCTATGGGTGGTACTAATACTCATTTACCAATGAGAGTTAATATGGCTGGAGTTATTCCAATCATCTTTGCTATTTCGGTTGTATTATTTCCAACAATGATTGCTCAATTCTTCATTAACGCAGAAACTGCTTGGATAGCTTCAGCTGCTTCTAAAACAATTGAGTTATTTAATAATCAATTATTTTACGGAGTTATCTACTTCCTATTAGTATTTGCATTTACTTATTTTTATACCGAAGTTGTTTTTAATCCTAAGAAGATTTCAGAAAATTTACAGAAACAAGGTGGATTTATTCCGGGAATTAGACCAGGAAAGCATACTAATGATTATCTACAAAAAACTAGCACTAGAATTGTTTTCACTGGAGCGCTATTTTTAGGTTTAATTGCTATTTTACCTCTTATTATGAGATACTTTACCGGTATGCAATCTCTTGCTATTGGTGGTACTGGTCTGCTAATCGTAGTATCTGTTGTTATTGAAACAGTTAAGCAAATTGAATCTCAACTTACTATGAGAGAATACGATGGATTATAAGATTATTATATAGATATATTAAAGACAGCTTTATAGCTGTCTTTTTTTATGATATAGTATTAATATATAATTAGGTAAATTAAAATAATTTTATGAAAGAGTTAAGCGATTTAGCGAATAAAAAATTATTAAGAGAAACAAATAAAAAAACTGCGGAAAAACTAGGACGTTTAATTGCAACAAACCCGAAGTATAAAAATCTAGATGATTCTAATAGGAAGGTTATTATGGATATACTTGATAAGTATGAAAAGAGAATTGAAAAGGGATACACTATTACTTCCGTAATGGTAAAAGCTGATAGATTTAAATTGTACCAAAATAGAATTAAACTAGGTCTTTCATCAACAGACTTAAAACAAATATATAAATTACTTGATAGCTTTAAATAATATGGGATTAGATGATAATTTATTAAATAACAATTCTTTTAGTAATAATTTTTCTAACAATTCATTAAATCAAGGATTTCGTAGTAATAGAATTGACTCATTAAGAAAAGAAAAGAATAACTCAAGTGCTTTAAGAAGAGCAAGTGCAGTTTATGAAAAAATGAAATCACTTGGATCTTCTGGAAGGGAGTTACAAAAAAAAGCATATTCTAAGCTTCAAGAGATTCAAAAAAAACAGGGAAATAAATAAAGGAAAAATAAAATTAAGAATAAATCAAATAGATGATATATATTAAAAATAAAAATGAAATAGAAGTAATTCGTCAGGGAGGAAAAATACTTCATCAAATTCTTGATGAAGTTATTTCTCATATTAAACCAGGGATTTCAGCTTATGATTTAGAGAAAATTGCTCTTAAAAAGATAGAGGAATTTGGTGGTAGACCGGCCTTTAAAGATTATAATATGGGGGGTGGAATATACTTTCCAACTGCTCTATGTGTTTCTGTTAACGAAGAAGTTGTTCATGGTTCAGCTGACAAAGATAAGATATTTAAATCTGGTGATATTGTTGATATTGATATTGGTATGGAATGGCCAATAAAGAAAGAAATAAGGGAAGAAAATAATTATCCAATTAATAAACATTCTAAATTAGGTGGTTTTTATACCGATATGTGCAAAACAGTAGCGGTGGGAAAAATATCTAAAGAAAATAGAAAATTATTAAACATAACTAAAGAATGTTTGTATAAAGGAATAGAACAAGTAAAAGCTGGAGCCAGATTAAATGATATAGCTAGAGTAATAGAAGATTTAGCTGAGAGTCATGGTTATGGCGTGGTACGTGATTTAGTTGGACATGGGGTGGGGTATAAGGCTCATGAAGCACCAGATGTTTTTCATTTTACTATTCCTGATAGATCTTCAGAAAATATTGAATTAAAAGAGGGAATGATAATATGCATTGAACCAATGATAAATATGGGAACATGGGAAGTTGATGTGGCTGATAATGAGTATACGATTATAACTAAAGATGGATTACCAAGTGCTCATTTCGAGCATACTATATTAGTAACCAAAGATGGTTACGATATTTTAACAGCTAAATAATATGGAAAAAATATTTAATTTTTTAGGAATTGATTGGGGGGAGAAAAGAATAGGTATTGCTACCGGTGATAGTGAAACTTGTTTAGCACTTCCATATAAAACTGTATCAACTTTGTCTGATTTAAAAAAAATAATTGAAGAAGAAAAGACAGATATAATAGTTTTAGGATCTCCTATAAAAATGAGTGGTGAAGCAGCTAATAATCCAGCTTGGCTTCAATTTCTAGATAAGTTAAAGAAAGAAACAGATTGTTTAATTGAGGTTTTTGATGAAAGACTAAGTTCAAAAGCAGCTGATGCATTAATTGGCAACAAAAGTGATAAAGCGGGAAGAGACGAGATTGCGGCATCAATAATTCTACAAAATTATTTAGAAAAAAATTGTTAAACCTTGTATGGAAGAAAGCAGAAACACTGAAGCTATTGTTCTTAAAATAAAACCATATAGAGAAAATGATTCACTTATAACAGTTTACAGTAAAGAATATGGTTTATTAGAACTTTTAGCAAAAAGCATAAGAAAACAAGGATCAAAATTAGCTGGTCATTTAAATCTCTTACAACAATCTAAAATACTTATTATTAATGGAAAGGGCTTTGATTATTTAAGTGCAGCTTCTTCTTATAACTCCTTTTTATCAATAAGAGAAGATTATGATAAAATTATATGTGCCCAAGAGATTGTTAAAATATTTTTGTCACAAGTTAAAGAAAATCAGAAAGAAGAGGATTTATTTTTTCTTCTAGAAAACTATTTTCAAGCAATAAATGATGATAAAGAATTTAGTAGTGATAAATCTCTAATATATAAGTTAAAATTCATTCTTTCTTTTATTAAAATTAATGGTTATCTACCAGAACTATTTAATTGTATAAAATGTAAGAAAAAATTAGAGAAAGGAAAAAATTATTTTGATTTTTTAAACGGAGGAGTACTTTGTTCAAATTGTTATGAAAATATAAGAAATAAAGAAAGCTCAAACAATATATTGACAATAAATGATAAATCTGTTATATTATTAAGATACTTTTTAAATAAAAATATATCAAAAAAAGTTATTATAAATAAGAAAAAGTTGCAGGAAATATATAAAATTGCGCAAAAATTTCTTCTATTTATAAATTAATATTAGGCATGGAGGGCCTATAATATGTACATTTTAAAAGCAAATGGCCTAACTCTTCCAGTTCAAGGTATGTTAGGTGAAGAACAAGTGATTAATCGCGCCCTTAATCTGCTTACAGATTTTGGTGATCTGCTGATTTATCGTGAAACGAGTAATGGGCGATTTGAAGTACTGCGCTCTTTTTTAAGCAAAAAAGAAAGTCGACGCAAGGTTCATTACTCAAAGCCACTTAGCTATAAAAGAGAATTGGCCGGCTAAAAACATTCAGGACTTAAGATTATCTTAAGTCCTTTTTTTAAATTTAATATATAATAAATAATTTATTATTACCAAAAAAGGTGTTAAAATGGTAATACAGTTACCAAAATAAGAATATGTTTGATAAATATTTAAATGAATTTTAAATTTAAAAAAATTAACAAACCACTCTTTAGTTCAAAATGAGGTGAACTAATACATTAATTTTATAAAAATTAACATTTCTGCTATAATATACAGTAGTTATAAATAAATATATATAAAAAATTCAAATATTAGCATGAACAAATATTCACTTAAAAATCTAGTGATAGATTTTACCCTGTTTCTCTCTATACTCTTTCTTGTAGCTATTACCAGTATTCATATTGTTAAAGCAGAAACATCACTAGCAAACAGACTCTCCGGTAAGATACTGCTCCAAGTAGAAGACAATGGTGAAGCCTGGTATTTAAACCCTCAAGACAATAAAAGAAGTTATTTAGGA
>CAZMJW010000016.1:8921-9975 GCA_964566915.1 uncultured Gammaproteobacteria bacterium | reverse complement strand
TTTCCTTTTTTTTGTAACTTGTAACTTTCAACTATTTTTTCTTCTTTATTACTTTGCACGGTTTCTGGTCTAGCTTGAGTAATATACATTTTCTTTTCTTTACCATCAAAAGCAAACTCAATATCCATTGGTTTTTTATAATGATCTTCAATTATCATGCCCCACTTAGCTAATTCTATAACTTGCTTATCACTTAAAGAAAACTTCTTTTGCTCACTTGCCTTTAGTTTTACATTCTTTACTGGATTTTTTCCTTTTGGATTATATACCATTTTTATATCTTTTTTAGCGACACTTTTTGAAATAATTGACAAAGTATCTTTAAAAACAAAAAATTCATCAGGAGTAACTATACCTTGAACAATATTTTCACCTAACCCAAATATTGAATTTATTAAAACTGTTTTTGAGAAACCGGATTCAGTGTCAATAGTAAACATAACACCTGAAGACGCAAGATCTGATCTTACCATTTTTTGAACACCAACCGACAAAGCAATAGAAAAATGATCGAAACCTTTGTCTTCTCTGTACGATATAGCTCTGTTGGTAAATAATGATGCTATGCATTTTTTAACGGCTATTAAAAGTTCTTTTTCGCCTTTTATATTTAGATAAGTTTCTTGTTGACCAGCAAAAGATGCATCTGGTAAGTCTTCAGCTGTTGCGCTTGACCTTACAGCTACGTCTAAATTTTTAACTTTATAATTTTTTGATAAACTATTATAAGCTGTAATAATTTCTTTTTCAAATTCTTTTGATAAATTTGCTTTTAGTATTTCTTTTCTTATTTTTGCACCTTTTATCATTAACTGTTTAACGTTTGTTGTATCTAGATCTTTTAAAATATCTTCTATCTTTTCTTTTAATCCACTTTCTTTCATAAACTGCCTATAAGCAAATGCTGTTGTTGCAAAACCGTCAGGTATTCTAACTCCCTTTTTTCTTAAAGAACTATACATTTCTCCGAGTGAAGCGTTCTTTCCTCCAACTAGTGGAACATCTTTGATTTTTAAATCTTCTCTTCTAGACCAATCAATATAAAAAGCTAGTC
>CAZMJW010000016.1:7230-8911 GCA_964566915.1 uncultured Gammaproteobacteria bacterium | reverse complement strand
CTTTAATTTTTAAATCTTTGAAAAAGATAACATGCTTATTTTTCATATTTTTTAAATTATTATTACTAATGTAGTATAACACAAAAAAGATATATAAAAAAATTTTACTATTTACTAATTTTAGACTTTACAATCTATTTATTTTAGTTTAATATATCCTTAGGCGGACGTGGCGAAACTGGTAGACGCACTTGGCTTAGGACCAAGCGGGGCAACCCTTGAGAGTTCGAGTCTCTCCGTCCGCACCAATAAAATCATGTTTTACTTTTTACAAAACTTTACACCAAACAGAATACTTATTGATTTTGGGGTAATTAAAATATATTGGTACGGATTTTTGTTAGCCTTAGCTATGACAATAGCTATTTTTTTAGTTTTAAAGTTATCAAAGTCTGAAAAGTTTAAAGAGAATGATCTAATAGATTTATTCTTTTTTTTGATTATAGGAGGCCTTATCGGAGCAAGAATCTATGATGTTTTTTTACAACTTCCATATTATTTAAATAATCCTTGGGATATTTTTAAAATTTGGAAAGGTAGGCTAGCTATCCATGGAGCTATTATAAGTGGTTTAATAATTTTATATTATTTTAGTAAAATAAAAAAAATAAATTTTTGGCGTTTAACTGCACTTTTAAGTCCTTTTTTGGCTCTAGGACAAGCTATTGGAAGATTTGGAAATTATTTTAATCAGGAATTATTTGGCAGACCAACTAATTTACCATGGGGAATAATAATTGAAAAAATTAATAGACCAGTCGAATTTGAAAATTTTACTCATTTCCATCCTACTTTTCTTTATGAGAGCTTAGGATTATTACTAATTTTTTTGTTTTTATTAATTTTATTTAAAAAATTAAAAAATAATGACTATAATAATATTTTAATTGTTTCTCTTTATGTGCTATTATATTCAATATTGAGGTTTAGTTTAGAATTTATTAAAATTGATACAACACCCCAGTTTTTATTTTTGCGCTGGCCACAAGTAATGAGTATTATACTTGCAGTTTTAGCAATTATTATGATAATTTATGCCAAAATCAAAAGATTCCAAAAAGATTAATTTTAAAAAAAGTATAGTTACTTTGTACTTTTTAGGTTTATTACTAGCTTTAGCTAGTGCTTTACCCACTTACGTTCATTCTAATTTTTTAAGTGAATTTGTAAGCCTACAAACTATTTCTCTTTATTTTATAATAGCAAACTTTATTACCTTTTTTTTGGTATTAACATTTCCTAAATTAATCAAAAAATATAAAGATGCTACAGTTTTTAAAACTTTATTAGTTTTTTATACTCTTGCTTTGTTTTTCTTTTCTACTGTAAGTTCAGCGTGGCAGGGTTTGTTAGCAATAATTTTATTTACAATTTTTAATAATTTATTGTTTATTAAACTTGATCTCTTACTTGAAAAATTTATTTTACTTTTTATAACCTAGGCTTTGTATTAGCACCGTCTCTTTCTGGTTTATTAATTGATAATTTTAACTATAATTTTGTATATTGGATCGCTGCTCTAATTATAATTCCGGCATTAATATTGTTTTCTATCAATGAAAAAAGTGTAGAAAAAGAAATAGTATATAAACAAACAGGTGTTTTAAAAGAATTTAAAAGATTGTGGAAAAATAAAGATTTAAAAGGAGTGTTTATAGTTGCCTTAATATTACAATTATTC
>CAZMJW010000016.1:0-7220 GCA_964566915.1 uncultured Gammaproteobacteria bacterium | reverse complement strand
CATGGTAGTTGTTTATATACCTATATATTTACACCAAAATCTAGGAATTGGATGGGAATCACTTGGACCAGTCTTTTCTATAATGCTACTTCCTTTTATTCTCTTTGAGATACCTGCTGGAAACTTAGCTGATAAATACTTTGGTGAAAAAGAAATACTTATTATTGGTTTATTAATTTTAAGCCTTTCTTTATTTTTGTTTTATTATATATCCGTTCCAACTCTTTGGATTTGGGCAGTTGTTCTTTTTTTGAGCCGCGTTGGAGCTGCTTTAATTGAAGCAATGAGAGAAAGTTATTTTTTTAAGCTAGTTGACGCTGAAGATATAGATATGATAAATATTTTTAGAGTTACAAATCCCTTAGCATATATTATTGGCCCTGCTTTAGGAATAATAATTTTATTATTATTTCCTTTACAATATTTATTTTTGTTTATGGCCGGAATTGTCATTTTAAGTCTTGCTTTTGTATTTCCAATGAAAGATACTAAATAATTTGACTAAAAAAACTAATTACTATAAAATATTCTTATGCGGGTGTAGTATAATGGCTATTATGTCAGCCTTCCAAGCTGAAGATAGGGGTTCGATTCCCCTTACCCGCTCATATGAAACTTCTTTTTTTTGTTCAAGGAGAGGGTAGAGGTCACATGTCACAAGCCCTCGCTCTCCAAGAAAAACTCAAAAATGGCGGTCACGAAGTGGCTGCTGTTTTTGTAGGTACTGATACTTTAAATAGTCTTCCTAACTTCTTTAAAGAACAATTTTTTTGTCCAATTTACCCAATAACAAGCCCTAAATTTAAAACCGACAAAAATAATAAAGGAGTAAATATTATAAAAAGTGTTTTTTATTCTTTTTTAGAATTACCAAAATATATTAAGTCTATTAAAGAAATTAATAAAGTAGTTAAACAAATTAAACCCAATGCTCTAATTAGTTTTTATGAGCCATTACTAGGTAATTATTTGAGATTTTATAAAAACAATACTCCTAGTTTTTTTATTGGACATCAGTATTTTTTGAATCACAATATCTTTGAAAAATTTCTTAGCTTGAAAGATAAGTATTTTTTTAAGTTTTACAATAGATTTACAGCTCCAAAAAAATCTATTAAAATTGCTCTATCATTTACACAAGAAAAAGATATAGAAAATAAAAATCTCTATGTTTGTCCACCACTTATCAAATCAGCAATAAAAAAATCTGGTATTAAAAACGATGGATTTGTTTTAAGCTATATATTAAATCCTGGTTATTTAAAGGATTTGAGACACGAAGCATTAATTCATAAACATTTTTTAATTGAAGCGTTTACAAAAGATAAATTAAGTAATTTAAGAATGCCTTCAAATCTTAATATTAATTTATTAAGTAATGAATTATTCATTGAAAAATTAGCAGAATGTACATACTATATATCAACAGCTGGTTTTGATTCAATATCTGAAGCTGCTTATTTACAAAAACAAATTCAACTAATACCTACAAAGGGTCACGTAGAACAAAAATATAACGGAATTGATGCAGAGAGAAGTGGAGTCGGTATTAATTCAACATCTTTTAATCTATCAATATTCTTAAAAGAAAAAACCAACAAAGATAGTTTGTTGGCTTTCAAAAAATGGGTTGACGAATTTGATGACAAAATATTATATTTAATTGAAAAATTTTCAAAGGTTTAAAATAATTGCTTAGCAATTTCCCAATAATTAGGATTACCATATAATTTTTCAAAATACCACCACTCAACACCCCAAGTATACACTCTATTTAAATCTAAGTTTATTGAATATTGTAAATTTGCTTTAAACTGTTCTACACTTAATGATTTATTAATTTCATGTTCATTTAATTGAGTAATATTTCCTTTTACCACCCATGGTTCAGTTTGAAGTTCTAAAACCATCATATTTTCTTTTTCAATACCAGCTAACCTTGCTTTTAAATGATAAAATGAAGTGGGTAATGGATATTTAACAAATCCAAACCAAGAATTGTAAACAATTCTATATACTGTAGTCCCAAATATGTCACCTATTTTAGCTTCATTATTCCAGAATTTTAACTCTCCAGATGACGTTATTATCCTTTTTCTGTTATCTAGGTTGTTTACTAATTCAAATTCTTTCTTTAAAAATTTTTCATCAAGTGGAGGACAAACCCCAAAAGTATTCAAAAAAGCTTCGTTTTCGACCTGCCAAAACTCAACACTATCATTATCTTTATATCTATTAACAATAATTTCAATCATTTCTAGTATTTCTTTTTGAATTTCTTCCTCATTCATATTATGTGTCCAATTTGGACTATGACATTCCGGCCATCTCGGAACTCTTCTTCCTAGACTAATAACAAAATCTACATTATTTTTTTCTCCTTCATTAATCAAATAATCATATACTTCAAAATCATATATATCTTTATTTTTTTCTATTTCATCCCAATAAAAAGGAATTCTTATTTTTTTAACTTTTAATTCATTTAAAATAGCTTGGTAAACTTCTTGATAATCTAAACCAAGTTCTTCTGTGTATTTAGTGGAAAAAGTAACTCCAAAATAATTATCCTTATGTTCTAAATTAATATCTTTAGGAAAATAATTTAACCATTTAAAAAATAAAAAAAACAATAAGATTAAAAACAATAAGATTGTTTTTATTAAAATAATTTTTTTATAATTATTTTTTTTAAATATTTTATAATTGTTCCAAAATTTTATAATTTTCTTCTTCATACTAAAAAGTTAAAAAATACATTCCAATTCCAATAAATAATACTGCTGTTATTTTTTGCAAAAGAATTTTTTTGGTAAATTCTTCTTTTAATAATTTTGGTCTCAGCATTGCTAAAACTGCACTAATTATTAATATAAAAGCATATTGTGTTCCTTGTAAAGCATTGACAAGAACTACTGAACCTAAAAAAATAGCATAGTTTTGCAACAAGAAACCTGAAGAACCAATAATTTGATTAAAAATAACTAAAAACTTATTTGTATTTGGAGATTTTTTATTTATCAATTGATTAATGGCTTTTCTATTTTTAATACTAAATAAAAAAAGTATAACAAATAAAGCGGCTCCTAATCTTGTCCAGATAAAAGCGCTTAAAAATTCTTGATCTTGATATGCTATTTTAGTACCAATAAAATAAAAAGAATAAAAAAGAGCTGACACAACCGCAAAAATTAGTCCTCCTTTTTTTTCTTTTAAAGGCAATTTAATTTTTTTAATAAGTCTTGAAAGCCACGATCTTTTTTTAGGTAAAAAGGCTATTAGAAAAACACCTATTGTTATTACTACTAATCCATACCACTGATTAGAGCTAAAAACTTCTTTAAAAATAATCAATGATAAAATTAATGAAAAAATTGGTGTTAATCCACCAATAAAAACCAAAACAGAAGAAGCTTCACCTTTTAAAAGTGCTTCATATAACATCCATAAGGCAATAGCAAAAACAAAACCATTTAAAATATTAAATATAAATAAGGAAAATCCTGGCCAAGTTAAAAACCATGGTGCAGCAAAAAATACCACCATACCCATTACACAAGCAATAAAAGCGTAGGCTTTACTATTTTTTAAAACATTATCAACTAAGTATTTATCAAAAATATTAGCTACTGCTAATAATAAATACGATGATAGGGCAACTACAATCCAAGACATATATTATTTTTCAAAATTTAAAACCTTTTCAATATTTTTAACACCTTCGTTTTCTGCATTTAAAAATCCGTCAACCGCTGCTCTGGCTAATCTGCCACTTTTTATTAAACGTGGTAACCATTCTTCTACATGATCAATCTCTAAACTATCAACTCCACCACCCATGGAAATTATCCATTCTCTATTAAAATCTTCTTGTGAACCTATTGGATTTGTAATTATAATTGGTAATCCAAGTGCACAAAAAAACGACAATTCTGATGGTTTTGTCCATAGAATGTCTGTTTTTTTTAGCGTTTTATTAAACTCTTCAAAATAATCATCCTTTTTCTTTTCATACAAAACTTCAACTTTATCAAGCTGATTAATTAAATTATTATCTTTTATACATTGATTAAAATAATCTCTTACTTCAGATCTTACCCCGGCCACTAAGTTTAATTTTATTTCTTTATTTTTAATCGGCAATATTAACTCTTCTAATAGTTTTTTTCCAATTTCTTTTTGCGCTCCAGCTCCTCCTACCGCAAAAGTAATTGTTAACGGTTCTTTATTCGTATCTAAAACACTTAAATCAGGAATAATACCTTTTAGAAGATTTTTGTATTCATTTCTATAGTTTTTTTCTGGATCTAGATTTATTATTCTTCTTTTAAGCTGTTTCTTTATTTCGTTTTTATTTTCTCCTACTAATTCTTTTGGTAATGGAAAACCAGTTACAAATAAATTTTCTTCTCTCAAACCATACATTAGAAATCTTTCTTTAACTTTTTCACTTGGTAAAAAATATTTTATACGACTACTTCTTGGATTTATAGGTGCCCAAGCTCTAGACGCATCAGTATCACATACTACACAATAGATATCACCAGAAAAATTATGAAATTCTGCAATATAGGCAGCAACAAAAAAAGTAGTTAAAAAAATACTGTTATTTTTGTCAATTTTTTTTACTAAATCAGAACCTAATCCTTTTTTAATAAAAGAATAAAAATACTTTTGTTGAACTGTTGGTTTCGATAAATCTCTAAAAGGATATAATGGTTTAATTTTTTGAAATGCGTCCATTACTTTAAAAACTAGTGTTCCAAAAAGTGGAACTTTTTTTAGACGAGAAATTTTTTCGTACGATTTAAGACTCTTTTCCCAATATTCTTTTTCCCATTCTGGTATATTTAAATAATTATTTATATTATAAACAGTTTCGGAGCTAAGATGTTTAAGTGCATGCGCTGGTCTTTGATGACCATATCCCATATCAGCAGCAACTATTTTAATATTACTTTTATTCATATATTTTTTTAGTTTATATGATTATTATAACAAATTAATTATTTTTAATATAGTTATATGCATCAAGTGCGGCTATTGTGGCCTGACCTACTGCTACGGTAATTTGTTTAACTTCACAACTAGTTACATCTCCAGCAGCATACAAACCTTCGGTCTTAGTTTTTCCTTTTGAATCAACTAATATTTGATTTTTTTTATTTCTTTCAACTAAATGAGAAAAAATATCAGTACTAGCAATTCTACCTATCTCAATAAATATACCATCAACAATCAATCTTTTTTGGCTATTATTAGCTAAATTGTTTATTATAATTTGTTTAACATTATTATCACCAATTATTTCTTTTAACTCTGTGCTGAATAATTTAGTAATATTGTTTTTATTATCTATATCTTTTTGTAAGGCCTCAAATGCATTAAATGAATTTTTATGATGAATAAGATATACCTCTTTAGCAATTTTTGATAATACTTCAGCTGCGTCTAAAGCTGAATTTCCTCCGCCTATAACAGCAACTGTTTTATTTTTATAAAAAGGTCCATCGCAATTTGCACAATATGAAACACCCTTACCATTAAATTCAATTTCTCCTGGTATAGCTAACCTTCGTGGCGATAAACCTGTTGAAATAATTACAGATTTTGCTTCATAAATTTTTTTGTTAGATTTTAATACGAATATTCCATTTTCCTTGTTTATTTCTTTAATTTCGTCACTAAATATCTTTGCACCAAACTCTTCTGCTTGATTTTTCATATTATTTATCAAATCAAAACTTTTAATATTTGGTGTTCCGGGATAATTTTCGATTAAATCAGCCCAAACTAATTGACCTCCGATTTCTTTTCCAATTACTAATGTATTTAACTCTCTACGTCCTGCATATATAGCCGCCGTCAAAGCAGCTGGACCTAAACCAATAATTATTAGATCATACATAATTTTTTGATTAATTTATATATTAACATTTTACTACAATTTATTACTTTAGTCCAGATTATCTTGGACTTAAGTCTATTATCTTAATGTTCTTTAAGGAACATTTAAATAATATTTAAATTAAATATAAATAATTTGTTTATTACATAAATTAATTTTAATTTTGTTATTCTGAAAGAACTGTTCTTTGAAGAACAATTAAACTTATTTTGTGATTCTATCGCTTTATTTGTTTATTTAAAATAAATATTTAACATGTCTAAATTAACTAAAAGCAATATATTTATTATCTAATTAGTGATTCTATATTATATCTTATAATTAATACTATAAATTAATACTAAAAATTAATCATATACTGCAAATTATTTAAGAATTGTTCTTTAAAGAACAAAATATTTAGAAATAGTAATACTTTATAGTACTTAATGGTATATAATAATAAAGCAAATAATCTTATCATTAAGATATAATTTAATTATAAATACTTCGTTAATAATTTTAAATATTTTGATTTTATATTATGAATAAATATTTACATTCAAATTCTTTTAAAGAAACACTTTTAAATTCAATGTTCTTTGAAGAACATAAATATCATACTTTAATTCCTTAAGCTTAATTTTATTTAATAATTTGGCCAAATTTTATATTTAAGTCCACGTCAGAGTATACTAAAGTCTAATAAAAGTCTATATATACCACAAAACATATTTTATCTTTATTAAATTAAATTAGTTTTAATTATGAATATTACTAAATAGATAATTTAGTTATTATTATCTAAAAAAATGTTCCTTAAAGAACATTTCCTATATTTTAGTATATAATTTTAAGTTTTTATTTAATATTAGCTAATATTATTATATTAAATATTTATTCTTTATAAGTAAATACTATAAATCGATCAGAAAACGATTTTTCACTCATATTCCAATCACCTGTGCAAGTTATAAGATTAAAATGTTTATTATTATCATTTAATGCAAAGACTTCTGGAACTGCTTCATCTTTACTATAAATATCCTTTATCGTACAATAAAAATATTTATATCACCATTTTCATCTGTCAAATATAATTTATCTCCTACTCTAATTTCTTTTAAATTATCTAATAATGTAGTATTTAAATTTTATTTGTTAATATTATTACCACAGGAATCCAATATGAAATGAACTTAATTAAGTAAATATTTATTTATAAAACAAATAAATTAAATAAAAATTAATGCTTTATTTCTTATAAAATATAAATTAGTGGACCATAAGGGACTTGAACCCTTGACCTCTTCCATGCCATGGAAGCGCTCTA
>CAZMJW010000015.1:0-11231 GCA_964566915.1 uncultured Gammaproteobacteria bacterium | reverse complement strand
GAAAATCTTCGTCTTGAAAGAATAATTGAAAAAGAAAAATCATTAATTGAAAAGAAAAAAGAAATTTCAATATTTTTAAATGATATAAGATCGGACTTAAATCAAGTTGATACTGGATTTAAAATTAGTGAACACGAAAATATAATTTATCAAAATAAAAAAAATATTGAATTAATTAACAAAAAAATCAAAGAATTAAAACAAAGTATTAACAAAGAAGAGATTATTCAAAAATTAAAAGAGGAAGAAACTAAATTACAAAATTGGAAACTAAATGAATCTTCACGAATTGAAAGGCTAAAATTATTACAAAATAAAAAACTTTCAATAGAAAGTGAAATAAAAGATATAGAATATAAAATTGAGAAAAGTCAAATTAAATTTGATGCAAAGGCAATAAAAGAAGAAGAAGATAATTTACATAAAAAAATTGAAACTATAGATATTAAAATAAAAGAAATAAAATCTCAATTAAACAAAATTAATGAAGAGAGAAATGAAGAAAAGAATAAATTATTTGAATTACAAAAAAATACACAATTTATTCAAACTGAATTAAATAATTTAAACAATCGTCTTAATGTTTTACAAATAGAAATTACTAGACAGGAAACTCGTTTAGAAGATTTGGAAAACAATATTAGAACTGAAGAATTATCTTTATCTGAAATTGAAAAAAACAAAACTGAAATTGATAATTTAGAAAAAGATTCATTATTTAAAAAAATAAATAATTATAAAAACCAATTAGAACAAATAGGGGGAATAGATCCAGAGGTTGAAAATGAATATAACGAAACAAAAAAAAGGTATGATTTTCTTACTGAACAAACTAACGATCTTGAAAAGGCTATTGACTCTTTAGAAGAAATAATCACTGAACTAGATAAAATTATTAAAAAAAGGTTTGATGTAGAATTTAAAGTTATATCAGAAAAATTTTCAGAGTATTTTAAAATATTATTTAATGGCGGTTCAGCTAAAATTACTAAAATTGAAGCAGAAGAAAAAGAAGTAAACGATGAAGTCGTTAATGATAATGAAGATTTGTCCGGATTTACAAAAGAAGAGCTACAAATAAAGAATGCTATAAACAACAAATTAAAAAAATTAAAAAAATTAAAAAAACAAAATGGCGCTGACTTAGAAGGCATAGAAATTCAAGCTGTTCCTCCAGGAAAGAAAATTCAAACAGTTACTATGTTATCAGGAGGTGAACGCGCTTTAACAGCTATAGCCTTAATTTCAGCAATTATTAGCGCTAACCCATCTCCTTTTGTTGTTTTAGATGAGGTTGACGCAGCCTTAGATGAAGCTAATTCCGAAAGATTAGCAAAAATTTTAGATGATTTGTCAAATAAAACTCAATTCATAGTTATTACACACAATCGCGCCTCTATGAAAAAGGCGAGTATTTTATATGGAGTAACAATGGAGGCTGATGGTGTTAGTAAATTACTGAGTGTAAAACTAGATGAAATTAAATTAAATAAATAATATAATAATCAAAAAAGCCACTTCAAAGTGGTTTTTTGTATTGGAAAATTGTTTAAGCTTTGTTATAATGAGATTGTATAATAAATAATAAAAACCCTATGCGAAAAAAGTTTTTTATTTCTTCAATTGCTATTATTTTTGTTTTTCTAACAACATCTGGTGCAGGCTGTATTAATAACGAACAACAAGGTGCACAAACTGAGCAAATTACTTTAAACTATTGGAGGGTATATGATGATCAAGAAGATTTTAAGGGAATTATCGATAGTTATCAACAATTACATCCAAATGTTAAAATTAATTTTCGCCGATTAAGATATAAAGAGTATGAATATGAACTCTTAAACGCTTTAGCAGAAGACAGGGGGCCTGATATAATTTCTTTACATAATACTTGGATTAGAAAATATCAAAGCAAATTAGCCCCTTTACCATCTTCGACTACAATGATTTATCCTGAACTACAGGGATCAATAAAAAAGGAGGTTGTTAATGTTAAAAAAACACTTCCAACAATTAATGTTAAAAGATTAAAAGATGAATTTGCTAATGTTGTCGCGGGCGATGTAATAATTGATAATAAAATTTACGGACTACCTTTATCAGTAGACACTTTAGCAATGTATTATAATAGAGATTTATTTAATAACGCTGGAATAGCTAAACCAAGTCCATACTGGAACGAAGAATTCTTTAAAACAGTAAACAAATTAACAAAAGTTGATAGTAAACAAGGAATAATTCAATCAGGAGCAGCTCTTGGAGGTGGTGAAAATATTAATCGTTCAACTGATATCTTAAGTACTTTGATGTTACAAAATGGTGTTATTATGATGACAGAAGATGGTTCAGTTAGATTACATCAAATTCCTGAAAAATTAAAAAATCGTCCTGGTCACCCAAGTGTTCAAGCGGTTGAATTTTATACAGACTTTGCTAATCCAATTAAAGAGTCTTATTCGTGGAACGAAGAATTACCTAATGCCTTAGATATGTTTGTTAGTGGTAATTTAGCAATTATGTTTGGTTATTCATATAATCTAGAGACAATAAAAAGCAGAGCTCCAAAATTAAATTTTTCTGTAACTAATTTTCCTCAAATTTATGATTCTACAAGCAACACCTCAACAAATATAAATTTTGCAAACTATTGGGTTGAAAGTGTATCTTCAAAAAGTAAACATATAAACGAAGCCTGGGATTTTGTTCAATTTATGACAATTAACGAAAACCAAGTAAAAAAATATTTAGAAAGTGCTGATAAACCAGCTGCTTTGAAAACTTTAGTTTCCAATCAGGGTATAAGTGATGAAATGTCTGTATTCTCTTCTCAAGTTTTAACAGCAAAAAGTTGGTATAAAGGAAAAGACCCTAATGCTGCAGAAAAAGCTATTAATGATATGATAGTTACTGTAGTTAATAATCCTGCTATAGAGATTGATAAATTATTAAATACTACCGCCTCTAGAATTCAACAAACTGTTAAATAAAAATATGAACAACAAAAAAAATTTTTTAATAAAAAAACTTAGCTCTATTATCCTTGTTTTTGTCTTTGCTTTTATTGTAGCTCATTCAGTTTTTGCTCAAGGAGATATTCTTCCTGAAGCTACTGGAGTGTCACGGTGTGCTGGCCTTAGTGCTACCGAGTGTGGTGATTATAAAGTTAATGATTTTATTGTTTTAGCAGCTAACGTTGCTCGTTGGATACTAGGTATTGTAGGGTCACTTACTTTAGTGATGTTTGTTTATGGAGGTATCTTATTTCTAATTTCAGCTGGATCAAGCGATAAAGTTTCCCAAGCCAAAAAAATAATAACAGCTGCGGTGGTTGGTTTGATAATAGTTTTTGGTAGTTATTTGATTGTTAAATTTGCACTTTCCACTATTGGAATCACTTGGACCGGACAAATATTATAAATAAAGCATTATCCCTCTTTTAATGAGCAACTTCGTAGAAAAAAAAATTAAACCAGATACAAATATTGGATTATTATTAAAGAATAAACGTGAGGGTTTAGATTTGGATTTGAAAAAAGTATCAAGAAAACTAAACATTTCTAAAGATTATTTAATAATGATAGAAAATAATCGACTCGATTTACTTCCTGAAGGTGTTTACGGAAAAAAATTTTTTAAAAAGTATGCTCACTTCCTTGAGATTGATAAACAATATATTAACGAAGCATTAGAAGAAATGTCTTTAAATAAGAAACACGATCCTTTTTCAACAAAAAAGACCAATAAAAAAGACTTTTTAATATTTCCCAGAATTGCTAGAAACATAATATTAATAATTATTGTTCTTGCTTGTTTCTTATACTTATCTTTGTACGCTAAAAGAATATTCTCTGCACCTGAAATAACTATTTTTTATCCTGAAAATAACTTATCAATAACTGAAAAAAATATTACTGTTTCTGGTAACGTAAAAGATGAGGCAGAAATTAAAATAAACAATGAATTAATATTAACCGATGAAAATGGAAATTTTCAAAAGGAAATAAACCTTAAAAGCGGAGCAAATAATATCACTATTTCTGCTCAAAAAAAATATAGCAAAGAAATGCTTATAAATAGATATATATTAGTTGAATAAAAATATGATTAAACAACAAAAAACTTCATTATTCGATATAGACAATATTATTGATAAATTTAAAGTTGAAGCAGAACAAAAAATAGCTGATTTAGGTTGTGGTAATTTTGGTTATTTTGTTTTTCCTTTAGCTAAAAAGGTTGGTAAAAATGGTACAATTTATGCAGTAGATATACTAAAAGATGTATTAAAAGAAATTAAAACTAAGGCAAGAGAAGAAAATTTATTACAAATAAAACCAATATGGACAGACTTAGAAGTCTATAAAGCAATGAAAATAGAAAGTGATAGTATAGACACGGCTTCACTGATTAATGTTTTAAGTCAATCAAATAATAAATCAAATATAATAAAAGAGTCTGCAAGAATTATAAAAAGAGGTGGAAAATTAATTATCATTGATTGGAAAAAAGAAGATTCTCCGCTAGGCCCAAAAAATGAAAATAAAATTAATAAAGATAATTTAATTGACATTTGTCTAAGTAATGGTTTAGAGTTAGAAGAAGAATTTGTTGCGGGACCTTATCATTACGGATTAATTTTAATAAAAATATAAATATGAAAAACATTTTAGAATTAAGTTATTGGTTTGATCTTAAACCTTTATATTTTTCTGAGAAAAGCGAAAAAATATTTTTAATAATTTTATTATTACTACTAATTCTAGGAATAATAACTTTTATTAAAAAACAAAAAAAGAGTTTTTATCGAGGTTTATATAAAAAATTATACACTTTTTCAAGTTCAAGTTTAATTATTGGACTTTTAATTCTCTTTTTTCGATACGAAAGAGCTACTTTTCTTTCTGCAAGATTTTGGATGGGATTATGGTTTATTTTTATGGCAACATACTTATTTTATATAATACTAGCCTTGAGAAAAATCCCAGAAAATATTTCAAGATACAAAGAAGAGGAAGAGAAAAAAAAGTACCTACCATAAGATTAATAAAAACCTTGATAATATTTCAAGGTTTTTTATATTGTCCTTTATTTCTCTTTATGCTAAAATATATAACATAAGGTACAAAATATAAAACTAGAAAGGTGGTGAAATATGAATAAAATTACAAAAATGTTTTTATCAGCAGCAATGTTTGCTTTTTTAGTTATCCCAGCTTTATCAATATCTAATAATATGGCGTTAGCCCAAGATATTGAATCAAGATATGGAATGAAAGATGTTGAAAGCGAATTAGACGGAAGATTAGGTCAAAAGGAAGATCCAAAAGTTTTAATTACTAGATTTATTAATTTAGCTTTAACTTTCTTAGGTCTTATCGCTGTTGTTATCATTTTAATCGGTGGTTTCAAATGGATGACTTCAGGTGGTAATGAAGAAAAAACTACATCTGCTAGAAAACTATTAGTTGCCGGTGTTGTTGGTCTTGTTATCGTCTTAGCTTCATGGGGACTTGCTTCATGGTTAATTGGTACTGTTTCAGATACCACAACTGGTACAACATCATCATAATGTTTTGCTATATAGCTAAACAATGAATCTCATTTTTATGGGATTCATTGCCCAGGACATAAGAGTGTCCTGAGCAATGAATAAATTTAATATGAAAAAAATACTAATTACAATATTTATAGTTATTTCTTTTTTGATAACACCTTTTTTAGTCTTGGCTCAAGAAAGTAATAATTTTGGTCTTGATGATACAGCTAGTAAGGTAGAGGCTTATAAAAGTCAAACGGGGAATTCTTATGATAGTATGTTTGTTGCATCAACTGTTGGTGATATTATTGGTATGGTTTTATCTTTTGTTGGAGTTATCTTTCTTATTCTCATTATATATGGAGGAATTTCTTGGATGTTTTCTACAGGCAATGAACAAAAAGTTGATAAAGCTAAGAAAATAATTATTAATGCTGTTATTGGTTTAGTTATTGTATTTGCTGCTTATTTCATAACAGACTTTATAGGAAGTCAGTTTGTAAAATGATGAAATTTTTAAAAATTACAACAAAAAAATTGAAAACCTATTTTCCTTTATTTATCTTTATTTCGTTTTTTTCTAAAATAAAAGAGCTAAAAGCTGCATCTTTTAGAGAATTAAGTGGTCTTTATATTACTGGAATGAATGCTGGATATTCTTCTGAAACACAAAAACTTTCTGGAGAAACTATTATTATTCAAATAATTAATTTAGTTTTAACCTTTGTTGGTGTTGCCTTTTTAATTCTAATGATCTACGGGGGAATTACTTGGATGACAGCGGCTGGAAATGACACCAAGGTTGATAAGGCAAAAAAAACAATAATAGCAGGAGTGATTGGCGTAATTGTAGTTTTTTCAGCTTACATAATAAGTCAGTTTGTGGTTGCTTTTTTTACCGCTCAAACTTTAGGATAGAAATATGAAAAAGATTTTAAGCATAATATTTTCCCTTTTATTCATTTTTACACTTGTACCAATAGTTCAAGCTGGGTTAAATGATGCTTTTGGTAATGGGTCAATGCAAGAAATAGTCGGTCAAAAAGCTGGCTTTGAAACTGCTGGAGAAAATAATCTTGAAAATACTATTTCTAATGTTATAACATTAGTACTTTCTTTTCTAGGAATAATATTTATTTCTTTATTAATATATGGTGGGGTTAATTGGATGACAGCTGGTGGAAATGAGTCTAAAATTGAAAGCTCAAAAAAACTTATTAAACAAGCAATCATTGGTATTATTGTTGTTTTAGGTGCTTATACTATTACTTATTTTATTTTAAACAATTTAACAGATTTAGTTTTATAAAAATATGAAAAAATTCTTAAAACCTTTCTTTGGAATTCTTGTATTAATTGCTTTATTAATTTTACCTTTTTTTGTTTTTGCAGATAACGAAATGCCGGATGTTGTTATAGAAGATGGTGAAGAATCAGCTTTTGAAGAAACAACTGTTAATAAATCACCTTTAAACAAATTAGAACAAATTGGACAAAACTCTGGTTATTCAACCGAAAGATCTTTGCCGGCGGTAGCTGGTAGCATTGTTAATGTTGCTCTAAGTTTACTAGGAATAATATTTGTTATTCTAATTATAGTTGGAGGTTTTAAATGGATGACAGCCGGGGGTAATGAAAATGATGTAGCAACAGCAACAAAATATATTAAAAACTCAATAGTTGGCTTAATTATTGTTTTATCATCCTGGGCTATTTGGGAATTTATTATTCAAAGATTGTTATAATTATATGAAGTACATAAAATATTTTTTAAGTCTACCAACATTCTTTTTAGTATTTTCTAAGGTAAATGCTCAAGGTTTAGTAGATAAAGGTCTCTTAAGTCAATATTCAAATGAATTTGGAGCAAACGCAGGTTACTCAAGTTCTTCTATTGGCTCTATTGTAGCCACCATTATTTCAGTTGTTTTAAGTTTATTAGGGATAGTATTTTTGGTATTAGTTGTATTTTCTGGTTTTCAATGGATGACTGCTGGTGGTAATGAAGCTACTATAGAAAAAGCAAAAAAAAGACTAATTAATTCGGTTATCGGATTAATTATTGTTTTAGCTGCTTATGTAATAACATACTTTATTTTCAATAATCTACCATTTTCAGGGGGAGAAATAATGCCCGAGGCTGTATAAATATAAAAAAGAATATGAAAAAAGGATGCATTTTTGCATCCTTATTTTTTATCTTCTAAGTAACATAGCTGAGAAGTTAAACTTTTCGCCTTCATACGTAGAATATGAGTTTGGGTTAGGTAACACTTTTTTATTCACCACTCTTTTTTCATTACCTGAACTAAAGACTGCTGTATAGTTACCTGGAACACTTAAGTCAAAACTTTCTTTTCCACCATTTGACTTTAAATAAAACTCCTTAGAAAAGTTTGCTGGTCCGTAAACAACCACATGAACATCTTTATACCATTGATTGATCACAATGCCAGTTAACTCATCTTTAGTGTTACTAACAGAATATCGATAACCGTCTGCATATCGCATAACAGCATATGCTTCAGCGGCTGCTTGAAGTTTGACTGGATTATTTCCAGTAGACTTCACAAAAGCTAAGTTTTCCTTTTCAGCATAGTACAGAGACAAGTTTGATCTTGTTTTCTCGTTTTGCAACAACAAATCCTGATAAATAACTATCAGGGAATCGTTTTTTACAACTCTTTTTCTAATACTCTCACGCACATTTGCGTTCGTTGTTTTTTCAAAACGAACAAATAATTTGTCGTTTTCCTTATTAATTTTATCAATTTTTAATTGATAAAATTCTATCTCTTGACTGATTGTTTCAAGAGATGCTCGGCTGTTTTCAATGTTTTTGTCCCCATAATAAAAACTATTACGCTGAGCAAAAACTAAAATTGCCATAAAAGACAACAATACGAATAAACTAACTTTTTTCATGATTACTTTTTTTGTTAATGTTCTATTTGTCATGATTATAATATCATATTATTGTATTTTTGTCAATGTTTTTTTACAATAGGTGATACCAATCTCAATCTCTCTTCTAGCAGATTATTTGGTAGTTTAGTGCACATTAGCATCTGCTATTGACTTTTTTTAATATGTGTGCTAATATAGTCAGTCAGTCAAATTCCTTAATTGGAATTTTTTTAATTTAAAAAATATGAAAAAATTATATAACAACTTAAAAGAAGAAATAATTCCCCTGAGTAGAAAGCAATATTTATCCTTATTTTTATATATTGCTGTTATATTTCAGTTTGTTTTATTCTTTTCACCAGTTCTAGCTAAAAATTACGAGGAAATTGAGCAAGAGCGGTATACAGCTAACTTAAGCGCAGAAAATATTGAGGAAAGCATAGACTTTAAAGAAGAAATGCTTGAAACAAGTTTTCCTGTTCATGAATCATTAGTAGAGCTATACAACCAAGATGAATATCAAATTATATCATCAGGAGTTTATACAATGACAGCTTATAATTCAGAAGAAGGACAAACAGACAGTACTCCTTGTATAACAGCTAATGGCTTTAATGTCTGTGAACATGGAATAGAAGACACAGTGGCAGCTAATTTTTTACCATTTGGTACAAAAGTTAGAATACCAGATTTGTTTGGTGATAGAATATTTATTGTTAGAGATAGAATGAATGCTAGATATACTCATAGGGTAGATATATGGATGCTTGATAAATCAGACGCCCTTCAATTTGGAATCAAAAATACCAGAATAGAAGTTATAAAAGAAATATAAAGAAAAAAGAACAGAGTAATCTGTTCTTTTTTATTATTTTGTTTTCTGATTTCTATTTTTCTTTTATCCTAGAAGGAAAAAACTTAAAAAATTTCTACTTTTTTTTAATTTTTTTTCTTTTTTTTCAATAGCAATTGAAGTTTCAACAACTGTATCTGGGCTTAAAGAAATACTATCAATTCCTTCTTCAACTAAGAATTCGGCAAAATCTGGAAAATCACTTGGTCCTTGTCCGCATATACCAACTTTTTTCTTATTTTTTTTAGCTACTTTAATTAATTGTCTGATTAATTTTTTTACTGCTTCATTCTTTTCATTTGAAACTCCTGCAACTTCCAATGATTCACCTGAATCTCTATCAATTCCAAGACTCAATTGAGTTAAATCGTTTGAACCTATTGAAAAACCATCAAATATTTTACAAAATTCTTCAGCTAAAATAATGTTAGATGGAATTTCCGCCATAACATAAACTTCTAAATCATTATCGCCTCTTTTTAAACCATTTTCGGTCATTATTTTTTGAACCTCAATCCCTTCTTCAATTGTTCGACAAAATGGAATCATTACTTTTAAATTTTTTAAACCCATGTCGTCTCTAACTTTTTTTATCGCTTTACACTCAAGAATAAAAGCTGGCTTAAACTGCTTAGAATAAAAACGACTTGCACCCCTAAATCCAATCATCGGATTTGATTCTATAGGTTCAAATTCTTTTCCACCAATTAAATTTGCATACTCATTACTTTTAAAATCACTTAATCTAAGAATTACATCTTTCGGATACACAGAAGCAGTTATTATAGCAATGCCTTGAGCTAATCGATCAATAAAATATTGTTTTTTATCCTTATAATCAATAGTCAATTCATCTATTTCTTTTTTAACTTGCTTATCTTTAATTTTATTATAATTTATTAAAGCTAAAGGGTGGATTTTAATGTAATTATTAATTAAAAATTCTAACCTTGCCAAACCAATTCCATCATTTGGTAAAAACGAATTTGCAAAAGCTAAATCTGGTTCACCAACATTCATCATTATTTTTGTTTTTGGTTTTTTAAAATTTTTAATATTAGTTCGTTCGATTATAAAAGGTAGCTTTCCTTCATAAACTAAACCTTCTTCACCTTGTGCACAATTAACAGTAATATTTTTTTTACTATTTATTACTTTTGAAGCATTTCCTGTACCGACTACACAAGGAATTCCTAATTCTCTAGATACAATTGCAGCATGACAAGTTCTACCTCCTTTATCGGTAACAATAGCTGAAGCTATTTTCATTATTGGTTCCCAGTCTGGATCAGTCATATCTGTAACCAATACTTCACCTTCTTTAAATTTTGATATATCTTTAACAGACATTATTTTATTTGCTTTACCTGAGCCAATTCTATTACCAACACTTTGTCCAGTTAATATTATTTTTCCTTTTTTTTGTAACTTGTAGCTTTCTACAACTTTTTCCTCTTTATTACTTTGTACGGTTTCTGGTCTTGCTTGTGTAATATACATTTTATTTTCTCTTCCATCATAGGCAAATTCAATATCCATTGGTTTTTGATAATGTTTTTCTATTATCATTCCCCATTTAGCTAATTCAATAACTTGTTTGTCGCTTAATGAAGCTTTTTTTTGTTCATTTATTTGTAACTTTACATTCTTGACGGGGTTTTTTCCTTTAAGGTTATACACCATTTTAATATCTTTCTTAGCGATATTTTTGGAAATAATTGACAAGGTATCTTTAAAAACAAAAAATTCATCTGGAGTAACTATTCCTTGAACAATATTCTCACCTAAACCAAATATTGAATTAATTAAAACTGTTCCTGGAAAACCAGATTCTGTATCAATGGTAAACATAACACCTGAAGACGCAAGATCTGATCTTACCATTTTTTGAACACCTACTGATAGAGCAATAGAAAAATGATCGAAACCTTTGTC
>CAZMJW010000014.1:4986-11810 GCA_964566915.1 uncultured Gammaproteobacteria bacterium | reverse complement strand
AAGAAGAAGCTCCAGTAGAAACTGAAGAAGAAAAGAAAGAAGAAGGAAAGGAAGAGAAGAAAGAGGAAGAGAAGAAAGAAGGGGAAAAATAATATAAATATATATTTCAAAGAAACATCTTATTACGGATGTTTTTTTGTATCTATTTTTGCTATTGACAAATAAAAAGAAATGTGATAAGATATTGACATAAAGTAAGAAAGTTGTTATTTAAAAAAAACAAAAAAGATAAATTATGAAACAAGAATTAAAGGTTGTAGCAGGGGTATTAATAACAGGATTATTTATCTTTGCCGGTATCTTATCAATAAGGGCCGGTATAAGCAGCATGTCACACATGTCAGCAATAAGTCTGGCGACAAGCTCATTTGTTCTAGCAATGATTACAGGTGCTAGTACTCACTACCAGATTATTAAAAACCGTTTGAAGGTAGAGAGTAAAGGGCAAATTAGTTTGAACATAAAAAAAATTGCTGCTTAAACCAAAAGGCCTGCTTAAAAAAAGCGGCCTTTATTTACAAATAAGTTCAAATATTATATAATTATACTATAATGGTATAAATAATTAATTAAAAAAATATGAACAATGAAGAGATGAAGGCAATCGCCGAAAAAATTAAAAATAATCAGGCTAGTCCAGAAGAAATATCAGCATTTACCAAAGCTTTTAAAGAGCTAATGACTGATATTAAAGATGGTTTAGCTGAGTAATATTAATAAATTAAATTAAAAAATAACAAAAAAAATATGAGTTTTTTTGAAAAAATGTTTCATTCAAATAAGGATGAAGAAAAAAAAGAAAATGAAGTGGAAAATACTTCAGAAAATAAAAATGAAAATTTTGAAAACATTGAAAGTAATATCAATGATCTAGAAAACGTAGCTGAAGATTTAAAAAATGTTAATCCTGAAAAAGCTGCAGAAAATTTAGAAAAAAATGAAGAATTAAAAGAAAAATTAAAATTTGCTGCTAGTCTTTTAACAACCCTTGGTTTTGGGGCAGCTTTAGTTCTTTCATTTACTGAAAGAGTTGGTGCAACTGACTTAGTTGCTGATGTCCCAGGAATGGTTAATGAATTAGTTATGGGTGTATCATTCGTAGCTACAGCAGTATCTGGAGCTTTAACTCAACTTAGAATGGAAAAAATGAATAAGACTAAACCAGAGGATGAAACAAATCAAACTGCTGTTGCTTAATTACAATTCTTATAAATAATAAATAAAAATTAAATTTATGAACAAAGAAGAGATGAAGGCTATTGCTGAAAAAATTAAAAATAATCAAGCTAGCCCAGAAGAAATATCAGAATTTACTACAGCTTTTAAAGAGCTAATGACTGATATCAAAGATGAATTAGATAAATAATTAATCATATGAATATGGAAAAAATGCCTAACTTTGCTGAAGGCAAAGAAAATGAAAACATTAATGAAAATAATGTTGAAGAAATAAAAGAAAATGAAGTTGAAAACTCAGCTGAAGGTGAAATGACTAAAGAACAATTTGAGAGTGTAAAAGAAGATATTGATGAGTTAGAAAAAATGGCTCCTGATTTTCAAAATTATAGTCAAGAAGAAATTCAAGAAAAATATGAATCAAGTTCAAGTTTTAGAGATGCTCTTGATAATGCTAAATATATAGTTGCTGCTCTAGGATTTGGTGGTTCTTATGCGATTGGAATGGCGATGAGCGGACCAGATATTAAACAAGCTCTTGTAACAGTTGCTGGTATTGTAGGTACTGCAGTTGTAACCGCAATGATGACTAAGAAAAGTACTGCGTAATAATTGTATTATACTTCATAATGTTTTAAAAAACTACTAGTTAAATTCTAGTAGTTTTTTGTTTGACTGAATCTTGTATTATTTGATAGATCTTTATAGAATATAGTTTTAAAATGTTTTAAATATTGTTTATTTAGGTCAGTTATAGGTTTTTTTTGTTCTGGGTTTATTTCACAGAATATATCAATTTTTTGATTACTATTTTTATCTATTATTAAATTGATTTGTTTAAATAGTTTTCTGTAGTATTTCAAGCCATCAATTCCAGCCTTTAAAGCCAGCTTTGGTTCATGTTTTATGCTCTTTTCTTTTAATTCTTTTGGTTTTAAATAGGGAAGATTGGCTAATATAAATAGATCATTGTTATTATTTAAATAATTTTCTTTATTATCGATTAAGTAACTTAAAAGATCACTTTTATAAAAGGATATTTTTTTATTTATTCTATTTAATTTTGAGTTAAGCTTGGCAATTTCTAAAGCTTTATTGGAAATATCTAAAGCAATGAAATTTGTTTTATTGTATAAAGTCTTATTCTTTTTTATTAATTCTTTAGCTAAAGTAATGATAATAGCTCCTGATCCGGTACCAATATCTATGATTGTTTGTTTTTTGTCTCTGTTTAGTAAATTGTTTAATGAAATATCTATAAGTATTTCAGTTTCTGGACGTGGAACAAGAACATTTTTATTAATAAAAAACTTATAGTTATAGAAATGTTTAAATCCGACTAAATATGCTATTGGCCAATTATCTAGTCTTTGTTTTTCAAGAAATAAATATTTTTTATATAATCTTTCACTTATATTTTTATCAATATTTAGAATAAGAAAAGTCCTATCTTTTTTTAAAAGATAGGATAAAAGTATTTCTGTATCAATCCTTTCTAATTTACTATTTTTCAAAATAGTTTTAATATTAGGCATTTTTATTCTCTTTTCTTAATTCTTTTTCTTTTTTGGAAAGCAGTTCAATGATTTCATTTAATTCACCATCCATAATTCTATTAATACTATGCCAAGACGTATTGATACGATGATCGGTTATTCTATCCTGAGGAAAGTTATAGGTACGGATTTTATCTGATCTATCACCACTACCAATTTGGCCTTGTCTTAAATCAGATTCTTTTTCACGTCTTTCTTCTTCTTGTTTAGCAAGTAGTCTGGAACGAAGAACCTGAAGAGCTTTTTCTTTATTTTGATGTTGTGATTTTTGATCTTGACAGGAAACAACTAAGCCGGTAGGGATGTGGGTAATACGAATTGCCGAATAGGTTGTATTAACACTTTGACCACCAGGACCGCTTGAACAAAAGGTATCAATTCTTATATCATTGTTATTTATTTCCAAATCAACCTCTTCAGCTTGAGGTAGAACAACTACAGTTGCTGTGGAGGTGTGAACACGGCCTTGTTTTTCTGTTTCTGGTACTCTTTGTACTCTATGTGTTCCAGCTTCATATTTAAGAAGACCAAAGGCATTTTCACCATTTATATTAAAAATAATTTCCTTGAAACCACCAATTCCCAGTTCTGAGCTAGTTATCAATTCCATTTTTAAATTATTTCTCTCACAATATCTTGAGTACATACGAAAAAGATCACCAGCAAATAACGCGGCTTCGTCTCCACCAGCACCCGCCCTTATTTCAATAATAGCGTTTTTCTTATCATTTGGGTTAGCAGGGTTTATTTCATCTTCAATTTTCTCTTTTAAATTAGAAATTTGGTTCTCAAGATCATTTATTTCCATTTCCGCCATTTCTTTCAGTTCTGTGTCATTTTCGTTTTTAATAATTTCTTTATTTTGTTCAAGGTGAGAAATGTTTTTTTGAAGCTCTTCAACTAAATCAATAACTTTTTTTAAACTAGAGTGTTTTTGTGATAGTTTAATAAGTTTATCTTGATCTTTTTGATTTTCACTTTTACTTAATTCTTCTTCAAGTTGAGTAAATTCTTTTTTAATATCTTCGTACATATTTTTGTATAAAAAAACAATCGTTTATATGATTATTTTAACATATTTTAATGATAAAATAAAAAGACGATTGTTTTTAAAAGTATTTATTTTTCTTTACCAAGCTTTACTTGAGCAATTTTCTTAAAATCTTTCTGTTTTACAACAACTTCTTTCTTAGCTCTTTCCTTGGCTCTCTCTTCACGTTTAACTTTTTTACCTTTCTTGACTTTTGATACCTCATCAGATGTTTTAATTTTCTTTTCAAATTTTTCAACACGACGAGCACTGTCAACTAGTTTTTGTTTACCAGTATAGAAAGGGTGACAAGCAGAACATAGTTCAACTTTAATTTCTGGTACTGTTGAACCGGTAACAAAACTGTTTCCACAAACACAAGTAACCTTACATTCGGGATAATAATTTGGGTGAATTTCTTTTTTCATATCTTCTTTTCTAACAAACAAAAACAAAATTTTTAAATAAAATTTTTTCGCTGTTAATTATTTTTATTTTATGTTAATATTATGCTATCATAACTTGGAAAATTTAGCAAGAGCTAAACAGATTACAGATTTAATATAATTATGAATAAAGTATCCAGTATTGCCAAAAATACCTCATATTTGACTTTGGCTTTAATATTTCAAAAAATAATATCCTTTACTTACTTTACTCTTTTGGCTCGCTTTATTGGTCCAGAGTATTTAGGAAAATACTATTTAGCTATATCTCTCACTACAATATTTGCTATTTTTATTGATTTAGGATTTTCTAATGTTTTAACCAGAGAAGTTGCTAAAAACAGGGAAGAATCTTCTAAATGGTTAGGCTCTATTCTGGCGTTAAAAATACCGCTTAGCTTTTTAACCTTATTAAGTCTTATAATTATAGTTCAAGTTATTGGCTATGATAGTTTAACCAAGACTTTGGTTTATGTTTCAGCTATATCCATGGTTTTAGATTCTTTTACTAATACTTTTTTTGCTACTACACGTGGTTGTCATAATTTAAAATATGAAAGCATTGCTTCAGTTATTTTTCAGTTAATTGTGCTATTTTTTGGTTATGGAGCTCTTCTTTTAGGTGGTGGATTAATTTATGCCATGATTGCTCTTGCTTTAGCTAGCTTATTTAATTTTATTTATTCTTTTGTAGTGGTTTATAAGAAAATTAAAATTCCTGTCAAACTTTATTTTGATAAACTATTTTTCAAAAAAATATTTATAATTACTTGGCCGTTCGCTTTATTTGCTATTTTTCAAAGATTATATACCTATCTTGATTCGGTTTTATTATCAATACTGGCTGGTGACGTTCAAGTTGGTTTGTATCAAGTTGCTTTTAAAATAATTTATGCCCTGCAATTTTTACCATTAGCATTTACCGCCTCTGTTTATCCGGCCCTATCATTTTATTGGCAAAAAAACAGAGAACAATTATTAATTACTTTTAGAAGAGCCTTAAATTATTTAATGATAATATCATTGCCAATTGTTGTTGGTGTATTTATTTTGGCTGATAAGGTTGTTTTATTATTTGAGGATGATTATAGTTTAGCTACTTGGCCTCTTAGAATATCAATTCTATCTTTATTTTTTATATTTCTAAATTTTCCTTTAGGTTCACTCTTAAACGCTTGTGATGCACAGAGAAAAAATACTAGAAATATGATAATTGTGGCTACCTCCAGTATTATTTTAAATGTATTTTTAATTCAAAGATATCAAGCTGTTGGTGCTTCAGTTACCGTACTGATTAGTAATTGCTTAATGTTTGTTTTAGGTTTAAAAGAAAGCAAAAAGATAGTTGGACCATTTATTAAAAAAACTTTGCCAATATTTTTGAAAACAATAATTTCAAGTTTAGCTATGGCCTTAGTCGTTTATTATTTTAAAAATACCATAAATATATTTTTACTAAGCATCATTGGAGCAATTGTTTATTTCATTAGTCTTTTTATGCTTGGTGGAATTAAAAAAGTTGATATATTAAGTATTTGGCAGTCTTTTGTTAATAGAAAAAAAATATGAAGTTTTTACTTGTCAGTGAAGAATATCCTCCTTTTAAAGGAGGAGTAGCTCATTATTATTATAATCTAGCTTTAAATTTCCCTTACAGCGATGATTTACTGGTTTTAAATAATAATAAACTAGAAATAAATAGTCAGAGTAATTGGCCTTTTCCTTGGTTTAAATCTATTGGGGCAATTTTAAAAAAAATAAAAAATAACAATGTTGAATTTATTTTAGCTGGGCAAATACTTCCTTATGGAACAGCTATTTATATAGTTTCACTATTTAAAAAAACTCCATACGGTGTTTTTTTACACGGTATGGATTTTTCATGGGCGATAAGGAAAAAAAGAAAAAGATTTTTAACCAGATTAATTTTGAAAAAATCTAAAATAATTGTGGCAGCTAACTCATTTGTAGCTGAAGAGATGAAGAATAATTTTCCCAATCTTGAAGATAAAATTATTATTGTTAATCCAGGACTTCCCGAAATTAACATTAACCCAAGTCAACAAGATAAGGAGATAATAGAAAATAAATATGAACTTCAGGGAAAAACTGTTTTATTCACATTGGCTCGTTTGGTAAAAAGAAAGGGTATTGATATGACCCTAAAAGCATTAGCTAAAATGAGCGAAGAAGAAAAAAAAGATATGCTTTATTTTATCGCTGGAAGCGGTAAAGATGAATTATATTTACGATCTCTTGTCTCAAGAGAGGATAAAAAAAGAGTATTCTTTTTAGGACAAATTAGTGAAGATGAAAAATGGTCATGGTTTCATAAATGTGATATATTTATAATGCCTTCTAGAAATATTTCAGGAGATTATGAAGGTTTTGGTATAGTATATTTAGAAGCGAATCTTTGTTTAAAGCCAGTTATAGCCGGAAATGCCGGAGGGGTTGGTGATGCTGTTCTTCATGGTAAAAATGGTTTAATAGTTGATCCCGAAGATGAAGATAGTATAAAAGAAGCTATTTTAAAATTAAAAGAAAATCCAAACCTTAGAAATGAAATGGGCCAATTTGGAAAAAATAGGGCTATTAATGAATTTTCTTGGCAGA
>CAZMJW010000014.1:0-4976 GCA_964566915.1 uncultured Gammaproteobacteria bacterium | reverse complement strand
GCTAAGGATTTAGTAGAATTTATAAAAATGAAAATATGATATCAATTATTATCCCAGTTTATAATCAAGCAGATAAAATAACCGCAACTCTAAAGAGTATTGAGCTTCAAAGTCATCGTGATTATGAAGTTATTGTTGTAAATGATGGTTCAACAGATGGAGTTGATAGAGTTTTTGGTGAATTTGCTAAGAATAGCAAAGATACAAATAATTATTATTTTATTAACCAAGAAAACAAAGGAGCTCCAGCAGCGAGAAATAGAGGAGTTAAAGAAGCAAAGGGTGATTATTTATTCTTTTGTGACGCCGATGCGGTTTTAGCTTCTGACGCTTTATTATATCTTCTTCAAGCTTTAGAAAAAAATCCAGACTCTGCTTATTCTTATTCTTCTTTTTATTGGGGAAAAAAGTTTTTTAAAGTTGGCAATATTGATGCAGAAAAATTAAAAGTGGGACCATGTATTCATACCATGTCTCTTATAAGACGAAGTGATTTTCCGGAAAATGGCTGGGATGAGAGTATAAAGAAATTTCAGGATTGGGATTTATGGTTAACTATTTTTAAGGAGAAAGGAAAGTTAGGAGTCTTTGTAGAAAGAGTACTATTTAAAGTTAGTCCAGGGGGAACTATTAGTTCTTGGTTGCCATCATTTGCCTATAAATACCTACCTTTTTTAAAAAAGGTAAAACAATATAAGCAAGCAATAAAAACTATTAAAGATAAACATGGACTTTATTTTTAAAAAAAGAAGAATAATTTTTGCTTTAATTTTTTTAGCTGTATTTTTAATCCTTAGTTTTGTATTTTTAAAAAACAATAATCAGATTCAATACAGGGATGGCGATATTGTAAAGTTAGAAATAAGAGGAGAAGACCAGCAACTTAAAGGCGAATTTTTAGCTGAGCTATCTTTAAGTAATAAGGCTCATTATCTTGGTTTATCCAATAGAGAAAGTTTAAATAGAAATAAGGCAATGCTTTTTGTTTTTGAAAATAAGGCGAAAAGAACTTTTGTGATGAGGGATATGAATTTTCCTTTAGATATAATATTTTTATCTGATAATAAAATTATTGATATTTATAAAAATCTTGAACCAGAAGGTAGTGAACCAAAAAGCCTTTATTCAAGTTCAGATTTAAGTAATATGGTTTTAGAGATAAACGGAGGTTTAGCAGATAGTTTTAATTTGAAAGAAAATGATTATATTGTAATAGGTAATATTTATAATTATGAAAAAAATTGAAGTACAAAAAATATTAGCTTTAATATTTATATTTGTTGGAGTTGAAATTTGGTCTTACCTAGCTTTTTCTTTAGAAATAGTAGCTTTGCCAATTTTTTTATTTTTAAGTTTAATATTTTTAGTTTTAACTATTTATAATTTACCACTTGGTCTTTATATTATAATTTCTGATTTAATTGTTAATTCAATGGGCCACTTGTTTTTTATTGAAGTATTTTCACAAAAAATATCTATTAGAACAGTTTTTTGGTTATTGCTTTTATTAGTATTTTTAGTAAAATTTGTCAGACAATTAATAAAAGATAAGAATAATAGTGTATATTTACAGAGAATTATTAATTTTAAAGCTAAAAAATATTATATTATTTTAGCTATTTTTATTATTTTCTCACTTATAATTGCCATAAGCAGCCAAAGATCGTTAACACTTATATTTTCAGACTTTAATGCTTGGCTTTTCTTTCTTCTTTTATTTCCAATTCTGGCTATATATGATAATAAAAGCATTAAGCAAAAATCTGATTTAAAAATATTATTTTTAGCAGCTGGTTTGTGGTTAATTATAAAAAGTTTCTTTATTTTATCGGTATTTGCTCATGAATTATCTATTAGTCCTGAGATATATACTTGGCTCAGAAAAACATTAATAGCCGAAGTTACTCCAACACTATCGGGTTGGCCAAGAGTCTTTTTACAAAGCCATATTTTTGCCCCAGCATTCTACTTGTTCTTCTTTTGGTTAAATAGTAAATACTTAGAAAACAAAAAATTATTTGCTAATTTTTTTAAATTTAAAAATCTATCTATATTACTACTTTCATCTCTTTTCTTTTCATTAATTATATTTAGTTTTTCACGTAGTATTTGGTTGGGGTTGTTTTCTGCTATAATTATTTCCTTAATATATATTTGGAAGAAAGAAGGATTTAAGAAGTTTTGGCAAACATCTCTTTGGACATTGTTTACGGTTATTTTAGGTTTTGTTTTTATTTTCCTAGTTGTTTGGTTTCCTTATTTTAATTTTAGCAAACAAACAGCTGGTGAATTTAAAGAGAGTTTTAGTTCAAGAATTGTCTATAATTCTAATGATTCAGCTACTGTTTCAAGGTGGTCGCTTCTACCGGTATTATGGGAAGAAGCAAAAGAAAAACCATTGTTTGGCAAGGGTTTTGGAGCTAGTGTTACTTATACTTCAAGTGATCCACGAGTTTTAGAAAAGTATCCTAACGGAGAATATACAACTTCGGCTTTTGAGTGGGGATATTTGGATATATGGTTAAAAACAGGGTTTTTTGGACTTATTTCATACTTAATATTACTTCTATATTTAATCTTAAAGGGAATAAGGTCAAATGATAAGAATAAGCTTGCTTTTTCAATAATATTAATATTTTTAGCAATTACCCATGCTTTTACTCCATATTTAAATCATCCTTTAGGAATAGGAATATTATTGCTGTCCACTTGTTTTATTTGTAAAAATGAAATATAATCATAAACAAAATTAAAAATTAAAATTTTAAGCTATGAACGAACAAATCATTTCACAAGAAGGGTATAATAAATTAAAAGAAGAATTAGATTTCTTAACCACAACTAAGCGAAAAGAAATTGCTGAGAGAATAGAAAGAGCCAAAGAATTAGGAGATTTAAGTGAGAACGCTGAGTATAGTGAAGCCAAGGATGCTCAAGCCTTGAATGAGGGTAAGATATTAGAATTATCCACTCTTCTTAAAAATGTTACCATAGTTGAAGGTGGTACTAAAAAAGGACAAGTTGCGATGGGATCTAAAGTGCTTGTTAGTCTTGATGGAAAGGAAAAAGAGTATACAATTGTTAGTTTTAATGAAGCTGATCCTTTAGAAGGCAAAATATCCAATGAATCACCGTTAGGAGTGGCCTTTATCGGCAAGGAAAAAGGTGATGAAGTTGAGGTGTCAACTCCAAAAGGTATAAAAAAATATAAAATCAAAAAAATTGATTAATAATATGACAAAGGAAAACAATACTTATCTTAGCTCCAGTAGCGAAAGAGAAGATCGTTTAAAAAAATTACAAATTCTTGAAGAAAGTGGTATTAACCCGTACCCGGCAAAAGTTGACAGGGATTATACTATAAGCGAATTTATAGACAATTTTTCAGATTTACAAAATGAAGAAAGAAGTATCTTTGTTCTTGGTCGTTTAAAGGCTAAAAGAGAACATGGAAACTTAACTTTTGCTAATATTGAAGATGCTAGCGGCTCTTTACAACTAGCTTTTTCTAAAAAAGAATTAGGAGCTGAGGAATATAAGCAGTTTATTAAACTAATTGATGTAGCTGACTTTATTCAAGTTAAAGGTATTGCTTTTGTAACCCATAAAGGTGAAAAAAGTTTAATGGTAAAAGAATATAAATTAATTGGTAAGGCTTTAAGACCAATTCCAGATTCTTGGTATGGATTAAAAGACGAAGAAGAAAGATATAGGAAAAGGTATTTAGACTTATTGTTAAACCCAGAATTAAGAGAAATGTTTAGAAAGAAAGCGATGTTTTGGGAAATAGCTCGCGATTTTATGAAAAGACATGGTTTTTTTGAAGTTGAGACACCAACTCTTGAAACCACCACTGGAGGAGCGGAGGCTAATCCATTTAAAACATATCACAATGATTATGATATACCAGTATATTTAAGAATATCAGTTGGAGAATTGTGGCAAAAAAGATTAATGGCGGCCGGCTATGAAAGAGTTTTTGAAATTGGTCGCGTATATAGAAACGAAGGTTCAAGTCCTGACCATCTTCAGGAATTTACTAATCTTGAATTCTATTTAGCCTATGCTGATTATGAGAAAGGAATGGAAATTGTTAAAGAATTATATAGAGAAATTGCCGTTAAAGTATTTGGAAAAACAAAGTTTAGTACTAAAGGATTTGAATATGATTTAGCTGATGATTGGCAAAGAATTGATTACAGGGAAGAAGTGTTAAAACAAACTGGTATTGATGTTCTAAAAGACAGCGAAGAGGCAATGAAAGGAAGATTAGATGAGTTAAAGGTAAAATATGAAGGAGATAACAGAGAAAGATTAACTGATACTCTTTGGAAGTTTTGTCGAAAAAATATTGCCGGACCAGCATTTTTAATTAATCACCCTAAACTTGTTTCCCCACTTGCTAAAGCAAAACCAGAAAACAATGAATTAACCGAAAGATTTCAAGTTATTATCGCTGGTAGTGAAATAGGAAATGGTTTTTCAGAATTAAATGATCCAATTGATCAAAGAAAAAGATTTGAAGTTCAACAGGAATTAATTGATAGAGGAGACAATGAAGCAATGATGCCGGACTGGGAGTTTGTGGAAATGCTTGAACATGGTATGCCACCAACTTGTGGTTTTGGTTTTGGAGAAAGATTATTTGCTTTTTTATGTGATAAACCGGTTAGAGAAACAACTCTGTTTCCTCTAATGAAACCAAAATTAAGCGATACAACAGAAGAATAATTATTTAAAACAGGTTAAATACCTGTTTTAATTTATCTTGATTTTTTAAACCTTTGTTGCTATAAATATAGCAGTGGAAAAATATTAATTTTTCTACTTAAACCCCTTTTTATAAAAGGGGTTTAGTCGGGGATCGTCTAATGGTAGGACATCAGGTTCTGGTCCTGAGTATCTGGGTTCGAATCCTAGTCCCCGAGCAGATGTTTCTCTTTTGTGAGAGACCGACTTACATCCTTATTTCATAG
>CAZMJW010000013.1:0-11862 GCA_964566915.1 uncultured Gammaproteobacteria bacterium | reverse complement strand
AATAATGAGATTTAAAGCTGATGGTGATATTGTAGCAGGTGTTACTTGGGTTTAAATATATAATAAATATATGAGAAAATTTATTAAAGACTTCAAAGAATTTGCCATTAAAGGAAACGTAGTAGATTTAGCTATTGCTGTGGTTATTGGTGGCGCCTTTGGAAAAATAGTTTCTTCTTTTGTAAGTGATATAATAATGCCACTTATTGGTTATTTATTTGGGGGAATAAGTTTTAAAAATATCGTTTGGATTTTAAAGGAAGCAATTATGGAGGGTGAGGAAATAATCGAGCCAGCCATAGCAGTAAATGTAGGTAATTTTATTCAAAATATTTTTGATTTCTTGGTTATTGCCTTATCTATATTTTTAGTAATAAAGTTTATTTTACGTCTTAAAGAAAGAATGCTTAAAGAAAAAAAAGAAGAAAAAATAGAAGAACCAACTTTAAGTAAAGACCAAGAACTTTTAATTGAGATAAGAGATGCTTTAAGAAAAAATAATAATTAAATAGATGCAAGATTATTTAATTTATATTCTTTTATTAACATTATTATTCGGCTTAATCGCGGTTATTGTAATTTTGTTAAGAAAAAACGCTTCTGGGAATGATGTTTCAGAAAGATTGATTCAACAATCAGAGAAATTATCTCAATTAGCAAATCAAAATACTGAATTAAGATTAGAGCTAGATAGAAAATTATCTGAGTCTTATAGATCTAGTCAAGAACAGTTTGGGCAAACAATAAAGACTGTTCAAAATATTAGTGGACAATCAGCAAAACTTATTTCTGAGGTTACAGAAAAATTAACAAAGTTGGACGAAACTAATAGACAGGTTGTTGACTTCTCTTCGCAATTACAAAATCTTCAAGATATTTTAAAAAATCCAAAACAAAGAGGAGTTTTGGGAGAGTATTTTTTAGAAGAAACATTAAAAAATGTTTTACCACCCAACTCTTATCAAATGCAATATAATTTAGGAAAGAGCGAAAAAACAGACAAGGACTTAATTGTAGATGCGGTTGTTTTTGTTAAGGAAAAAGTGATTCCTATTGATGCAAAATTTTCTTTAGAAAATTATGAAAGAATACTAAATGCTAGAGAAAAGGGTGAAAGAGAAAAACTTGAACAAGAATTTAAAAAAGATTTAAAGAATAGGATTGATGAAACAGCTAAGTATGTTTTGCCAGAAAGAGGAACAATGGAGTTTGCTTTTATGTTTATTCCATCAGAGGCAATATACTACGATTTATTAGTGAATAAAGTAGGAGCGGTTAAAGTTAATACTAGAGATTTAATTGAATATGCTTTTAGAGATAAAAAAGTTATTATTGTATCTCCAACCTCATTCTTGGCTTATTTGCAAACAGTACTTCAAGGTTTAAAAGCTATGCAAATAGAAGAAAAAGCTAAAGAGATAAGAACAAATATTGAAAAACTTGGGAAACATATCAATAGTTATGATGATTTTATGAATAAACTAGGCACTTCAATGTCTACTACTGTTAATCATTATAATAATGCTTATAAAGAATTTAAAAAGATTGATAAAGATATTACTAAGATAACTGACAATGAATCTAAAATTGAAATTATGAAAATAGATAAACCTCAAATTTAAAGAAAATGTCAAAAGATTGTTTTTTAGTAAAAAATAATGATGAAATATATAACAATCTTTTAAGATTGTTTTCTTTTTTTGATATTTTTAGTTATCCTCTAACTTTTTGGGAAATTAAAAGATATTTATTCCCTTTATCATCTTTAAATAATATATTTTTAATTAGTAATATAAAAGAATTGGAAAATAAACAGATTATAGAAGAAAGAAATGGTTTTTATTTTTTAAAAAATAGAGATGAAATTATAAATATTCGTTCAAATAGATATAATTTTTCACAAAAAAAAATTAAAAAAGCAAAGAGATTTATAAAAATCTTTTCAATATTTCCTTATATTAAAATGATTGCACTTGTTAATTCAATTGGATCTTTTAATCTTAAAGAAGAAGGTGATATTGATTTTTTCATTATCTCTAAACAAAATAGAGTGTGGCTTACCAGACTATATTGCACAGGAATTGCTAAAATTTTGAATAGTCGTCCTAAAAAAAATAATAAGAAAGATAAAATTTGTTTAAGTTTTTATTTAGGAGATAAACAACTTAATTTAAGTAGTTTAAAATATAAATATGGGGACCCATATTTTGATATTTGGCAAAAAGATATGCTAATCTTATTTGAAAGAAATAACACCAAAGAAATATTTTTAAACGAAAATAGTTTGTCTGAAAATAAATTATCTAATAGTTTAAATGATAATTCATTTATATTAAAATTCTTAGATAAATTAAGTCAAAAATTGCAATTACTTATTATGCCAGAAAAACTAAAACAAGCATCAAAACTAAAAGAGGGTGTTGTAATTGATAGAAATATATTAAAATTTTATCTAGATGATAAAAGATTAGTTATTAAAGAAAAATATGAAGAAAAATTTCGAAAAATTATTGCAAACAATAACTAAATATTCATTTTACATTTTTGTATTCCTTTTACCTTGGCAGATAAAATATATACTTAGTCCGGCAGCTAGTAATTATACTGAACTTAGTATTTATTTAAGTCAAATCTTTTTAGTTATAACTGTTTTAGCTTATTTGATTTATAGAATTAGAAAAAGTAATTATTGTGAAAAAGTTCCATTTCTTTGGTTAATGATATCTGGGTTTTCCTTGTTTGTATTTACTTCCTTCTTTTTGGCCATCGATAAAAATTTAGCTTATTTTCGTTTTATTATTTATTTGTTTTCTCTGGGTTTATTTTATTTGCTTCGACAAGAGAACAGGCCTGAGGCATATGAAAATACTTTAATTTCCAAAGATAAAACTATAGTAGTTTTTTTATCTTCAATCTTTTTTCAAGCAATACTAGCTATTTATCAGTTTCTATCTCAAAGTGCTTTCGCTTTTAAATATTTAGGTTTAGCTGAACACAGACCCGATGTTTTAGGAACTTCAGTTATAGAAACTGCCTCCGGAAGATGGTTAAGAGCTTATGGCGGTTTTGATCACCCAAATATATTGGGTGGAGTTTTAGCACTTTCTTTAATATTAGCTTTATTTGTTTTAGTTAGAAAAAAAATAATAACATCTAAATATGAAATAATTCAATCATTATTTTTATTTGGTTTTTATTTTACTGCTTTTTTAGCTTTAATATTCTCTTTTTCTAGATCTGCTTGGTTGGCATATTTTATTTCTTTACTTGTTTTATTAATTGTATTTTTAATTAAAAAAAATATCTCCGCCTTCAAGAGATCTTTAATTATTGCATTATTTACCGTTATTTTATCGATAGTTATATATATTCCTTTTAGCGAACTTTTTCAAACAAGATTTCAAGCAGATAGTCGTTTAGAAGAAAAATCATTAAATGAAAGAAGTGAACAAATAGTGGAATGTGGAGAAATATTAGATGATAATTGGTTGTTTGGAGTGGGGTTGGGTAATTATACAAACGAGTTAAAAAATAGAGATCAAATAA
Source organism: uncultured Gammaproteobacteria bacterium (assembly GCA_964566915.1). GTDB lineage: Bacteria > Patescibacteriota > Patescibacteriia > Patescibacteriales > UBA12465 > UBA12465. The sequence goes on along the minus strand of CAZMJW010000013.1, from coordinate 8,316 downwards.
AAAAAGCTGATTGGAATTATCAGCCAGTTCATAATACATTTTTATTAATATTTTCTGAATTAGGTTTATTTAGTTTGATTTTTTTCTTTGCTATTATTGTAGCTCTTGCTAAAGATAAAAGAAAATCTTTATATTTTTGGCCAATCATTATATCTTTGTTTATAATAATGTTTTTTGACCATTGGCTTTTAAGTTTACCATTTGGTATGACTTTAATGCTGTTTATTCTTGGTTTAATTTAACTTTCTTTTTATTTTGTAATTGTTTTGAAGAAATATAAAATCTTTTTCTAAATTTTTTAAGCTATTTTTTATTTTTTCTAACTCATCATTATCCTTCTTTTTTCCAGTTTCTAACTCTTGTTCAATTAAACTAAGAATGGTAGCGATTGTTCCAAAGTAATCTTCTTTTTTTACATGAAATTTAACGCTTTCCTTGTCGTTTAGAAGAATAAAGTTATTTGATATTTTATAATTATTCATTTTAATTGATTAAACTGATATAATCATCACGACTAATTATTAGATGATCAAGAACGTCTATACCAATAATTTCTCCAGCTTCAACCAATTTTTTAGTTGCTTCAATATCAGCCTCACTGGCCTCTAAAACTCCAGAAGGATGATTGTGAGCGATAATAATTGCCGCCGCTGAATATTCTAATGCTGGTTTAAATACTTCGCGTGGAGATATTAGTGATGAATCTAGTGTTCCAATGGAAATTACTTCATCATGTATAAGTTGATAATGAGAATTTAAATAAAGACCACGAAATTGTTCTTTATTTAATTTTCTCATATCTTGTAGGTGTTTAAATGCTTGTTTAGCTGTTCTAATCGTTATATTTGCTCCCGGTTTTACTTGAAAAAATCTTTTTCCAAGTTCAAAACAAGCGACAATTTGACAAGCTTTTATGAGTGGTATATCTAAGTCATTTTCCAATAATTTAGGATTTTTTTGATAAACAATTCCTTTTTCTCCATATTCTTTCATAATCCTATTAACCATAGTCATTAATTCTTCCTTTTTTGTTCCTGTAGAGAGCAAAACCGCTAAAAGCTCAGCCGAACTTAAGCTTTGAACTCCTTTTTCTAACATTTTTTCTCTAGGTTTTTCTTCTTTTGGTAAATCCCTTACTTTAGTGATTTTATAGGCTTTATTGTTTGATTTAATAATATTATCAATTAAGATAATATTATTATCTTTTATTTTGTATTCCATATGTAAAATGTTTAATATATTTTTTACCTTTTAATTATAGCATATATGTGTTAAATTAATAAAAGATTTTGTTATAAAAATAATAATAATAATATAAATATGAATAACTATAAAATAAAAAAATGTAAAAATGGCGTTCCTTTAATTCTAGTACCAGTAAAAGGTGCTAAAACTGCAACCATTTTGTTTATGTTTAATACTGGCTCTAAATATGAGACTAAAAGTAATAATGGTATTTCTCACTTTTTAGAACACATGTTTTTTAAAGGAACTAAAAAAAGACCAGATACTGCTACAATTTCTAGTTCTCTTGACTCTTTGGGTAGTGAATTTAATGCTTTTACCAGTAAAGAATATACTGGATATTATGTTAAGGTAGCATCAAATAAAACTAAAAAAGCGTTAGAAATTATGGGAGATATGTTGCTTAATTCAGTTTTTGATGAAAAAGAAATCGAAAGGGAAAAAGGAGTTATTATTGAAGAGTTAAACATGTATGAAGATAATCCATTGATGCATATTGAGGATGTTTTTGAAAATTGTCTCTATCAAGATAGTCCAGCTGGTTGGGATACAATTGGGACTAAAGAGAATATAAGGGGCTTTAAAAGAAATGATTTTATTGATTATTTTAAAAATCAATATGGCAGTAAAAGTCTTTCCTTTATTGTTAGTGGAAACTTTTCTTCTGATGATATTAAAGCAATTGAAAATATTGTAAATAAATTCCCAAATAATAATTGGAAAAATAAGGAAAAGGTAGTTGAAAAGCAAAAAAAAGCAGAAATAAAATTAGAAAAAAAGAATGTTGATCAAGTAACATTATCTTTGGGTTTTAGAACAGTTCCCGCTGGTAATAAAAATCAAGTAGCTTTAAAATTATTATCAATAATTTTAGGCGGATCAATGAGTTCACGGCTTTTTATTAAATTAAGAGAGAGAAATGGCTTAGCATATTTTGTTAAGACAAGCACTGAATTTTACACTGATAGCGGTTATTTAACCACTCAAGCAGGAGTACCAATAGAAAAAGCTAAAGAGGCTGTTGAAATTATCTTAAATGAGTATAGTCTATTAAAAGATGAAATTATTTCTGAAAAAGAATTAAAAAGAGCTAAAGATATGTATAAGGGGCGCCTTCTTTTAAATATGGAAGGAAGCGATGAAATAGCTAATTGGTATGGTAAACAAGCTATATTAAATAAAAATAAAATAAATACACCAAAGAATTTTCTTGAAGAGTTAAATAAGGTAAGTTCTGTTCAGTTAAAAAAATTAGCTAATAATTATTTTGTAGAGAAAAATTTAAATTTAGCTTTAATAGGTAAAATTGAAGAAAAAGAATTTAAAAAAGTTTTAAAAATTAAGTAGCAAATGAAGAAATTATTAAATAATTTAAACGAACAACAAAGAAAAGCCGTTATTCATGACAAGGGCCCTCTTTTAATTTTAGCTGGGGCAGGAACTGGTAAGACAACTGTTTTAATTAATCGATTGGCTTATTTAATACTTGAAAAAAAAGTAAAACAAGATTCTATTCTTTTGTTAACTTTTACCGAAAAGGCAGCTGGAGAGTTAGAAGAAAGGGCAGATTTAATGCTTCCTTATGGTTATGTTGATAATTGGATTAGCACATTTCATAGTTTTGCAGAGAAGATACTTCGTGATTATGGTTTAGATATTGGACTTAATCCGTCTTTTAGACTAATAACACAAACTGAACAATGGGTGTTTATTAAAAAAAATCTTGATAAATTTGATTTAGATTATTACAGACCGATGGGTAATCCTAATAAATTTATTTCAGAATTAATTAAACATTTTTCAAGACTAAAAGATGAAAATATTTCCCCATCAACATATCTTGAGTATAGTAAAAAACTAGATAATGATGATGAAATTGAGGATGAAGAAAAAAATAGACAAAGAGAATTAACCAAATCCTATCTAACATATTCTAAATTAATGCTAGAAAATAATTATTTAGATTTTGGAGATTTAATATTTTATGTTTTAAAATTATTTAAAGAAAGAAAAAATATTTTAAAATATTATCAAAACAAATTTGAATATATAATGGTTGATGAGTTTCAAGATACCAACTTAGCTCAATACGAATTAATTAAATTACTTAGCGCTCCAAACAACAATTTAACTGTAGTTGGAGATGATAATCAGGCTATTTATAAATTTAGAGGAGCATCATTATCCAATATTTTACAATTTAAAGATGATTTTAAAGAAGCAGTTGAAATAATTTTAAATGAAAATTATCGTTCTAAACAAGAAATTTTAGATAGATCATATCAATTAATACAAGAAAATAATCCAAATACTTTAGAGTTTAAATTAAAGATTAGTAAAGAGTTAAAAGCAAAAAATTCTTTATATCTAAATAAAAAAGACAATGAAGCTGTTTCTTTTTTTAGTTTAGAAAATCAAGAAGAAGAGCTGTCTTTTGTTTGCGAAAAAATAAAAGAGCTTAAAGCAAAGAATAAAGAAATAAAATACTCTGATTTTGCTATTTTGGTAAGAGCTAATAATACTGCCGATGCGTATGTTAAAGAACTGAGTAGAAACAATATACCAAATCAGTTTATGTCTTGGAGGGGTTTGTATTATAAACCAATAATTTTAGATATTTTAGCATATTTTAGATTATTAGATAATTATCATGAATCCTCAGCTCTTTATAGAGTGTTAAATATGGAGGTTTTTAAAGTATCTCATTTAGATTTGATAACTATTAATAAAATAGCTAATAGAAAAACATGGTCTTTATATGAAGCTTTAGAAAATATTAAACAAATAAAAAATATAAGCCCAACAAGCGTGGTAAATATTTCAAAACTCCTTTTTCTTATAAAAACTCATTCAGATTTAGTTTCTAAACAGAGTCCTAGTCAATTATTTTTAAAATTTGCCTATGATTCAGAAATGTTGAAAAGTTTAGATTTTGATAAAGATATAGAAATCTTTTCTTATTTAAATCAATTTTATAAAAAAATTAAAAGTCTTGAAGAAACTGAAGCTGATTTAAAATTAAAAGATTTTTTAAGCGCTATTGATTTGGAACTTGAAGCCGGTGAAACCGGTTCGTTAAAATTAGATTTTATTGATAATGATTCTGTTAAAATAATGACTGTTCATGGAGCAAAAGGTTTGGAATTTAAATATGTTTTTATTGTAAATTTAGTTGATAAAAAATTCCCAACAATTAATAGAAGTGAAAAAATTTCAATACCAGAAGAAATAATTAAAGAAAAAGAAATTTCCAGTGGCGATATTCATTTAGAAGAAGAAAGAAGATTATTTTATGTAGCGGTTACCAGAGCAAAGGACAAATTGTTTTTAACGGCCGCAAAGGACTATGGTGGAGCTAGAGAAAAAAAATCCTCGCGTTTTATTAAAGAGTTGGGAGTGAAAAATATAATTGAAAGTGATATTATATTGAGTGAAAAAAATGAATTTTTAAAGGATTTGCATTTCCAAAACTCTAAAAAATTAGAAAAAATAAAAAATACTAACAAAGAATTACCGCTTCCAGAAAAATTTTCATTTTCTCAATTAGCTGCTTTTAGTAGTTGTCCACTTCAATACAAATTTGCTTTTATTTTAAAAATACCAGCTTCAACTGACAAGTCTTCGTTAATCTTTGGAAGAGTAATGCACAATGTTTTATATAATTTTTTATTACCTTCTTTAAGTGAAAGAAGTTTAGCTCAAGGCAATTTATTTCCTTTATCTGATGATGATAAAAATAAGTTATTTACTTTAAAGAGATTGCAAGAATTATTTAAAGAATTTTGGCAGGAAGATGGTTATAAAAATAAAGAAGAAAGAGAAAAATATAAACAAAAAGGTCTTGAAGCGATAAATTTATTTTATAAAAATTTTAAAGTTGGAGAAAAAAAAGAAACTGTATTTTTAGAGAAAAGATTCTCCTTTAAAATAAAAGGAGATATAATAAAAGGAGCAATTGATAGAGTAGATATGTTGACAGATGGTAGTTTGGAGATAATTGATTATAAAACAGGTAGCCCGAAAGAAAAACTTGTTTGGAATGATAAAAAACAATTGATTTTATATCAATTATTTCTTGAAGATTTTTTAGGAAAAAAAGTATCATGTTTAAGCTACTATTATCTTGAAAATGGAGAAAAATTATCTTTTGTACCTAAAGAAAAAGAAATAGATAAATTAAAAACTGAAATAGCTGAAGAGATTTCTGAAATTAAAAAAAGAAATTTTATTCCAAAACCTTCACCTCTTTGTGCTTTCTGTGATTTTAATAAAATTTGTGAGTTTAAACAAAATTAATTTTAATAATATGAGTGAGGAAAAAAATAAAGATAGATTAATTAGTCCTAAAGAAGAACAAGAGGATAAGGGTTTAGATTTTTCTCTTCGCCCAAAAACATTAATTGATTATGTGGGTCAAGAAAGAGTAAAAACTAATCTATCAATCAGTATTGAAGCAGCTAAAAAGAGAAATGAATCAATAGAGCATGTTTTGTTGTATGGCGCCCCAGGTCTAGGAAAAACTACACTAGCTCATGTTATTGCTAATGAAACCGGGGCAAATATAAAAATAACTTCAGGACCAGCTATTGAAAAAAGTGGGGACTTGGCAGCTATTTTGAGTAATTTAGAAGAAGGTGATATTTTGTTTATTGATGAAATCCATCGTTTAAACAAAACTGTTGAAGAAATACTTTATCCAGCCATGGAAGACTATGCCCTAGATATTATTATGGGAAAAGGTCCAAGTGCTAGAACTCTTCGATTAGATTTACCACGTTTTACAGTCATAGGGGCAACAACTTTAGCTAGCTTATTATCTGCTCCTTTAAGAGATCGTTTTGGTATTATTCATCATTTAAATTTTTATGAAGGTGAGGAGTTGGAAAAAATTATTTTTCGGAGCGCGAATATTTTAAATATAGAAATTGATAAGCTATCAACAGAAGCAATTGCTAAAAGAAGTAGAAAAACACCTCGAGTTGCAAACAGATTATTAAAAAGAGTTAGAGATTATTGTCAGGTAAAAGGAGATGGTAAAATTACTAACGATCTGTGTCAAAAAGCTTTTACAGTTTTAGAAGTAGACGAATTAGGTTTAGATGCTGTCGATAGACATATTATGAGTGTTATCGCTGATAAGTTTAAAGGAGGCCCAGTAGGTTTAAATACTTTAGCGGCTGCCAGTGGAGAAGAAATTGATACTATTTTAAATGTATATGAACCATATTTAATGCAACTAGGTTTTTTAGATAGATCACCGCGCGGCAGAATATTAACCGAGAGAGGTTTTAATCATTTAAAAATTGATTTAGGTAAAATGTTATGAATGAAAAAAAGTTTTTGTTAAAAGATTATGACTATAATTTACCAGCAAATTTAATTGCTCAAAAGCCGACAGTCAAAAGAGATGACTGTCGCTTACTTTTTTTGAATAAAAAAAACGGAAACATCAAACATGATAAGTTTAAATCGCTATTAAATTTTTTAAAAAAAGGAGATGTTTTGGTTTTTAACAATTCTCAGGTTTTTCCGGCTCGTTTACACGGTTTTAAAAAAGAAAGTAAAGGAAAAATAGAAATATTACTCCATCATTGTTTAAATAAAAAGAATGAAGAGTTTTGGGAGTCAATGATTAAAGGAAAAGTAAGACCTGGACATATTTTGGTTTTTTCAAAAAATTTAGAAGCTGAGGTAATTTCAAAAAATGAAGATGGTTTGTATATATTAAGATTTAATTATGAAGGAGAAAAATTTTTTAAAATAATTGAAAAAATAGGAGAAACCCCTCTTCCGCCATATATTAAAAGAAGTAATGGTTTACTAAAAAGTGATCAAAAAAATTATCAAACAGTTTTTGCAAATAGTAATTTAAAAGGATCAAGTGCAGCACCAACGGCCGGATTGCATTTTACTAAAAAAATGATAAATGAACTTGAAGAAAAAGGAGTAGAAATTCTTTATATTACTTTACATGTTGGTCTTGGTACTTTTGCACCGGTAAAAACAGAAGATATGTTAAAACATAAGATGCACAAAGAATTTGTAATTATCAATTCTTTAACAGCTCAGAAACTTGAGAAAGCTAAAAAAGAAAATAAAAGAATTATACCGGTTGGCACTACCTCTTTAAGAGCAATTGAATCTTTTTATTTTGTTAAAAATAAAAAAAATAGTTTTTGGACCGATATTTATATTTATCCTGGTTATAAATTTAAATACAGCAATGCCTTAATTACTAATTTTCATCTACCTAAATCTACATTACTTCTTTTAGTGAGCGCACTAGCTGGGGTAGATAATATCAAAAAAGCTTACAGTGAAGCAATTTTGCAAAAATATCGTTTTTTTAGCTATGGTGATGCAATGATTATTTATTAAATATTAGCTAAATATTCTAATTTGATTTTTTTGTTTTTTTCTGTTATAATCTAAGGGATTTTTAAATAAATTTTATTACTTATTTATATTATGAAAAAGTTTTTTTTATTTCTTTGGGAGTTAATCAAAGTAGCGGCTATATCAGCGGCTATTATTATTCCAGTAAGATATTATTTAATACAACCATTTTATGTTAAAGGAGCTTCAATGGAGCCTAATTTTCATGATAGTGAATATTTAATAATTGATGAGATTAGTTATCGTTTTAAAGAACCAATTAGAGGACAGGTAATAGTTTTTAGATATCCAAAGAATCCTCAAGAATTTTTTATTAAAAGAGTTATAGGTCTTCCAGGAGAAGAAATTCAAATTGAAGATGGTGAAATAAAAGTTTATAACGATGAACATCCAAACGGTTTAGTTTTAAGTGAAGAGTATCTTGGTAACGAATTAGAAACCTTTAATTCAGATACTGAAAAAATTGAAATTAATTCTAATGAATATTATGTTTTAGGTGATAACCGAGATGCCTCAAAAGACTCTAGAAGTTTTGGACCGGTTAATAAAGATTATATTATAGGTAAAGTATTATTGAGAGGATGGCCTTTAGATAAATTTACCTTTTTTAATAAAGAGTACTGGCCTGTTTACTAATTAATAAATATGAAAAATCAAAAAAATACAAAATTTTCT
>CAZMJW010000012.1:11808-12084 GCA_964566915.1 uncultured Gammaproteobacteria bacterium | reverse complement strand
TTTAATAAACTCAAAAATACCAACCCTTCCTTTATATCCAGTACCCGAACAAGCTGGACAACCTTTTCCTTCATATAAAGTTATCTCTTTTTCTGTAAAAAAGTTTTCTGCTTCGGGAAAGGTTTCCTTTATTTTTTCAATACTAACTTTTTTGGAATGACGACAAGAATCACAAATTGTTCTAACTAGTCTTTGAGCGACTACTAATTCCAGAGTTGAAGCCAAAAGAAAAGGTTCAATTCCCATATCAATTAAACGAGGAATAGAAGTTGCAGC
>CAZMJW010000012.1:8267-11798 GCA_964566915.1 uncultured Gammaproteobacteria bacterium | reverse complement strand
ATCATTAGCGTGGAAAGTGGAGAGAAGAAGGTGTCCGGTTAAAGCTGCGTTAACACTTATTTCCGCAGTTTCTCTGTCTCTAATTTCTCCAACCAGAATAATATCCGGATCTTGTCTAACGATTGACCTAAGACCCTTAGAAAAGGTTAGCCCGGTTTGATTATTAACTTGAATTTGATTGGTTCCTTGAATTTTAAATTCAACCGGATCTTCAATGGTGGTTATATTTATTTGTGGATTGTATATAGATTTTAAAACAGCATAAAGAGTGGTTGTTTTACCACTTCCAGTAGGACCGGTAACCAAAATCATACCAAAAGGACGACTAGCAGATTTTTTTAATTGTTCACGATTTTCAGTTAAAAGACCAAGATCACTTAGAGCAAATCCTTTCATATAATCTGCTAAAAGTCTTAAAACAATAGTTTCACCATCAAGAGTTGGAACTATTGAAAGACGAGCATCAATTTTTCTTGTTTTATGTCTAAATCTTATCGCTCCATCTTGAGCAGAGAAGTGGTCATCAATTCTTAGATGAGCTTGAATTTTTAAACGATTAACAATATTTTCATAATACTCTTTTGGTATGCGACCAGCTTCTTGCAAGACACCATCAACTCTAAAGCGAATAACTACTTCTTTTTCTTGTGGTTCAAAGTGAATATCAGATGTTTTATAATTTACTGCATCAGCAAGTATTTCATCGATAATTTCTGGAGCGACTCTTTTTTGTTGGGCAATAATTTTACTAAATCTAGTCTCTAAAGCTTTTTTAAAATGAAGAAGACAATTATCAATATCACTTGAAAGAGAAAAAGCGTAGTGTATTTCTTTTCCCGGAAAAAGTGTTTTAAGAATATCCTCTGATTCTTTTATATTTTTTAAATCACTGGTTATAGTAACAGAATTTTCATCTTCAGAAAAAACAATTAATCTTTTTTCTCTAGCCAAATCTTCAGGAATTTGTAAAACCTGTTCTCGTTTGGGAATTATTGAATTTAAATCAGCGTAAGGTAGTTGATATAGCTCAGCAATTGCTTGTCCAACCAAATCATTGGTTAAAATATTGCTGTTTATTAAATATTCATAAAAAGAAGACTTTTCTTCCTCGGCTTCTTTAAGGGCTTTTTCAGCCTGTTCTTTTTCTAAATAGCTACCAGAAACCAAGCCGTCAAATAACTCTTTATCTGTTAATTGCATTTTTTTATTCGCTTAATATTTTTTTAATATTTTCGACGATGTTAACCAGAGGAGTGTTGGATTTAACAAAATAGTCAGCTGCTCCAAGTTCTTTGGCTTTTTCTTTATCTCCTTCTTGGCTTAAGTTTGACAGAATGATAACCGGAGTATTAATTCCTTTTTCTTTTCTTTCTTCTAAAAAAGAAAAACCATCCTTAACCGGCATTATTAAATCAAGGAGTATGATATCATAGTTTTCAGTTTCTGCTTTATCCATAGCTTCTTGACCATTTTCAGTAACATGAACTTCAAAACCGGAATTTTTTAATTTAAGCTCAAGCGCTCTGGCAATAGGCTTATCGTCTTCAGCGATTAAAACTTTTTTCATTTGTTTTTTTAATTTATTTAAACTATTATTTATAATATATCATATTTGTATTAATCTAACAATATTATACCTATGAAAGACATATATCAAAAATCATTAGAACTACACAAAAAATATAAAGGAAAAATTGAATTAAGAAATAAGGTAAAAATAACAAACAAAGATGACTTATCTCTTGCTTATACTCCCGGAGTAGCGGCTGTTTGTCAAAGCATATTCAAGGATAAAAGAAAGGCCAGAAGTTTAAGTTTAAAAGCAAATACTATTGCTGTAATAAGTGATGGCAGTGCTGTTTTAGGTCTAGGAAATATTGGTCCGGAAGCAGCCATACCGGTTATGGAAGGAAAATGTGCACTACTAAAAGAGTTTGCTGGTGTTGATGCTTTTCCAATTTGTCTTGATACTCAAGATAGTGCAGAAATAATTAAAGCAATAAAACAAATAGCCCCGGTATTTGGCGGTATTAACTTAGAAGATATTTCTGCTCCTCGTTGTTTTGAAATAGAAAATATTTTAAAGAAAGAATTAGACATTCCGGTTTTTCACGATGATCAACATGGAACAGCCACGGTTGTACTGGCAGCATTAATTAATGCTTTAAAGGTGGTTAAAAAGAAAAAAGACGAGGTAAAAATTATTTTAAATGGTTCAGGAGCAGCCGGTGATGCAATTTCTCGTCTTCTTTTGGAGTATGGATTTGTAAATATTATTAACCTTGATAGCAAAGGAGCGATATATAAGGGAAGAAGAGAAATGAATAAGGAAAAAATGAATTTAGCACAGATCACTAACCCTTATAAATTAAAAGGATCTCTTGCCGAAGTAATTGTTGATGCTGATATTTTTATCGGCGTTTCCAAGGGTGGTGTTTTAAAACCAGATATGATTAAAACAATGAATAAAAGATCAATTGTTTTTGCCCTTGCTAATCCCATACCAGAGATAATGCCTGAAGAAGCTAAGTTAGCTGGAGCGGAAATTATTGCCAGTGGTAGAAGTGATTATCCCAATCAAATTAATAATGTTTTAGCTTTTCCGGGAATATTTAGAGGGGCTTTAGATAATAGAGTTAGGGAGATAACTGATAAGATGTTAATTAAAGCGGCTAAAAATTTAGCTAATATTGTTTTAAAACCAAATAGAAATAATATTCTTCCCAAACCTTTTGATAAAAAAATAGTTAAAGCTGTGGCTAAAGCAATAAAGTAGATATTTTATTATTCTTTTTAATTATTTTAAAAATAGTTTATATAAATTTTATGTAGTATTTGTTATACTTTCATTATGAATAAAAATGATAATAAAATTGTATTATTTAATGATAAACAAGTTCGTCGTCACTTTGATGAGGAAAAAGAGATTTGGTATTTTTCTGTTATTGATGTAGTTAGTGTTTTAACAGATTCTAGTATTCCTAAGAGGTATTGGGCTGATTTAAAGTATAAATTGAAAAGTGAAGGAAGTGAAGTGTACGATAAAATCGTACACTTGAAAATGATGTCTTTAGATGGCAAAAAACGAGAAACTGATTGTTTTTCAACAGAAAATCTATTACGCCTCGTTCAATCCATGCCCTCACCAAAAGCTGAGCCATTTAAGTTGTGGTTAGCTAAAGTTGGCTATGAGAGAATAGAAGAAACTGAAGATCCGGAGTTAGCAATAGATAGAGCTATGTAAACCTATTTAAAGAAAGGTTATTCTAAAGAGTGGATCAACCAAAGACTTAAGACAATTGAAATAAGAAAAGAATTAACAGATGAATGGCAAAATAGAGGGGTTAAAAGGGGTTTAGATTTTGCTATATTAACTGATGAAATCACTAAAGCCTGGAGTTCTAAATCTGTTAAAGAGTATAAAAAATTTAAGAATCTAAAAAAACAAAATTTAAGAGATAATATGACTAATTTAGAATTAGTCCTTAACATGTTAGCTGAAGCTTCAACAACTGAAATATCTAAAAAACA
>CAZMJW010000012.1:0-8167 GCA_964566915.1 uncultured Gammaproteobacteria bacterium | reverse complement strand
TTTATAATAGTAATTTAACAAATAAATAAAAATTAAATGAAGAAAACTGTAAATGATTTAAATGTAATTAAAAATGTTTTTATTCACGTAAACAACCAGCAGTTTATGGATAAGGTAGCGGAAAAAATACCTGATAATGTAAGAATTGTTTGTGCGGATAAAAATTATATTGATTTGAAAAACTGTCTATATCATTATGGTAAAAGCAACGAAGTGACGAGGTTGTCCGGACACAATAAAAGCTATACTGATGCTAATTATACTATGTTTAGTGTCAGCACTTTTATCAGTGTCTTAGCTGAGAAGTATTCAATTCAAGATCAAAGTGAGCTGAATCGAAACAAGATTATTGACTTTGATTTAATAATTATTGATCTTGATGGAAAAGATTTTTTTTCCTTTGAAAATTCTGACCTAGCCGCCTTCTTTATGCTAATAGCGGGAATTAAAAATTATTCTAAAATAGCTATAGTATCAAATGAAGAGTCTCTATCTTTTTTATCAGAAAGAATTGATTATAGAAATGTTTCTAAGGAAACAAAAGAGAAACAAGCAATAGTTGATTTAATTGAAAGACATGTTTTGGCACAAATAGCTGGAAATAAAGTAAAAGAAATAATTGAAGTTATTACAGCTAAGTGCTTTAAGGAAGAATTAGTTAATTACGAATTGCTGGTTAAATCAGAAGAAAGTTTAATTTAAAAAATTAAAACAAAAGCTCGCATTAAGTGAGCTTTTTTAATAAATAGTTCTGTGGTTTTTATTTTTTTGTAAATTAAATTAAATTATTGTATTCGGGGTAACTTTCTTTAATTATTTGTTTCCATTTTGCTGTTTCATTACCACTACCTAAGTGACTTTTGTGATATACAAGCAGAATATTAATTAAATTTTTTTGATGATTTACAGAAATTATACATCTATTTCCAGAACCATGTCTTGATTTATCAGTGCCAGCAATTTTAAATTCAACTTTACATATTTTAATTTCATCGGTATTTATTATAATTTCAGCAATGGATTTTAACAAGAGAATGTCAAAGCTCATCAATTCTCTTTTTAAAGCTTCTAAAGTGATATACCAGGAATTTTTATATTTTTTTTCAAAGTTTTTTATATAATGTCTATTGGCATATTTTTCTATTTTTACTTCATAGTTAATAGACATTTTTTGGGTCTTCTTGAGTAATTAAGCTGTAGGGAATAATTTCATTATGCTCACAAACTTGATATGGTAATTGATTATGAGTAAAGTTTACAATATCTTGAGTTCTTTTATTCTTCCATTTTTTTGAAATATCTTTAATTAATTTTTTTTCTAAATTATTTAATTCAGTTATTTTTTCTCTTTTACCAGAACGACTTTGATAAATTAAAAATGCTCCATCCTTACTTTTACTATCTATATCAATAATTCCTTCTTCAAATAATTCATCAATAGCCCTAAAATAATGATCGGGTACTGGACCATAAGTTATTTTACGATACGACATACCGCTCATGCTTTTAAGATTTTTATAAAACCAAGAAAAATCAGCTAAATACAGTAATTTAGCTAATTTTGTTTTAGGAATTTTTCCATCAGTATTTCCTGAATTTCTTAGAAAGCTAAGAATCATTTGTTTGTATTTTAAATAATTTGGTTTTAATCCATATTTAATTTCTTCTAAAGAAATACCAAGAATATTTGATAACTTAATTATTTCTGATAAGTTTAGTTCGGTTTTTCCTTGTTCAAAATTTATGTAAGTAGTGCGAGCAATACCAATTTTTTTAGCTAGCTCTGCTTGGGACAGAGAACGTTCAATTCTCAATTCTTTTATCAATTTATTGTAATTATTAATCATATTATTTTTGTTTTATTTCTGGTATAATAATATACTTATTATAGTAATATGTCAATATTTAAGACATCTTTAGTATAAATTTATGACTATTTTAAAAAAACCTTAATTATAATTAAATAATTAAGCTCTCTTTTTAGTCAATTATTAATTAATTTAAGTTCTTTTTAGGATAAATATTTGGATTAAAATATAGCTTTTTTAAATTGAAAATAATAAAAAATATGTTATAATAATTAATAACTTATGTTAAAAAATAAAAGAGAAAAATTTTTAAAAAAAAGATCGGTACTGTGGTGGGGCGTGAAAGATGTAAAGAAAATTTCCAATGAAGTAATGTTAGAAAGTGTTTTAAATTATGGTGACTGGAACGATGTTTTAGAAGTATTTGATATACTGGGAAAAGAAAAAGCAGCCAAAATTTTCTTTAAGCAAATTCAAAACAAAAGGATTAATTATCGACCAGAGACCCTAAATTATTTTAAACTTTATTTTAAAAAAAATGTATTATCAAATATTAAATAAAAACCAGAAGGAGATGCTATCTAAATTAAAAATTTTTAAAAAAGATTTTTATTTAGCCGGAGGAACTGCTATTGCTTTACATATTGGTCACAGAAAATCAATTGATTTAGATTTTTTTTCAGAAAATAAATTTAAAAATTTAAGTATTTATAGAAAACTAAAAAAAATAGATAATATTTCAAATGTTTTAGTTGATAATAGTGATGAGTATACTGTTATTATTTCTAATGTTAAAATTACATTTCTTAATTACCCCTTTCCTTTAAACAATATAATCGAAGAAAATGATTTTAAAACTCTTGACTTACTATCTTTGGCTGCTTTAAAGGCTTATGCGCTTGGAAGACGAGCTAAATGGAAGGATTATGTTGATTTATATTTTATTTTTCAGAAATATAGTTTACAAGAGGTGGTTTTAAGAACAAAAGAAATTTTTAAAAATGCTTTTAATGAAAAGAATTTTTATCAACAGTTATGTTATTTTAAAGATATTGATTATTCTGAAGAAGTTAATTATATGAAAGGTTTTAAAAAAAGTGACAAAGAGATTAAAAGATATTTAAAAAAACTTAGCCTAAGTATATAAATTAACTATAATTTTTTTACAATAATATTTTTGCTATTGACTAAATCTTGAAATAAGGTTATTCTTTTTAAGCTAGGAAAATAGATTGTTCCCAGAGCAATCTTTTTTTATTGCGAAATTTATAAGATAAATAATATATATGGAAATCAGAAATATTGCCATTATTGCTCACGTTGATCATGGCAAAACAACTTTAACTGATGGTTTAATGAGACAAACTGACATTAATAATAAGAATGATGTTAGTATGGATTCTAATGACTTGGAAAAAGAAAGAGGTATTACAATTTATTCTAAAAATACTTCAGTTTTTTATAAAGATACAAAAATAAATATTGTAGATACTCCGGGTCATGCTGACTTTTCTTCTGAGGTAGAGAGAATTTTAAGATCAATTGATTGTGTTCTATTATTAGTTGATGCTCAAGAAGGTCCAATGCCTCAAACTAAATTTGTTTTAAAGAAATCTTTAGAGTTAGGAATAAAGCCAATAGTAGTGATAAACAAAATTGATAAGCCGGCTGCCAGAGTTGAAGAAGTACAAGAAATGGTTTATGAACTTTTTCTTGACCTTGGAGCCAGCGATGAACAACTTGATTTTCCAGTTGTCCTAGCAGCTGCTAAAAGTGGTTTTGCTAAAAGAAAAATGGAAGATGAAAGTGATAATTTTGATCCTCTTCTTGATTTAATTATTAGTCATGTAAAACCTGCTTCTTCACCTGAATTAAAAGAAAAAGAACTATTAGCTCAACCATTTAATTTAGCTTATGATAACTTTTTAGGTAGATTAGCTGTTTGTCGTATTTATGAAGGAAAATTAAAAGCTAGTTCAAATATTGTAATTAAAGGTTTAAACGGAGAAATTAGAAGAGGGAAAATTACTAAACTTTTTACTTTTTCCGGTTTAAGCAGAGAAGAGAAAAACGAAGCGGTAGCAGGTGATATTGTGATGATTGCCGGATTACCAGATATATATATCGGAGAAACAATTTGTAATAGCGAAGACCAAGAATCTCTACCAGCTATTTCAATTGATGAACCAACTATTTCCCTTAATTTTTTAGTTAACAATTCTCCATTTGCCGGCAGAGAAGGAAAATTTGTTACTAATAGACAAATTAAAGAGAGACTGGAAAAAGAGTTAGAAATTAACGTTGGTTTAAAAATTGATTTTACTGACCCTAATTTTTATAAAGTATATGGAAGAGGTGAACTTCATATTGCCATTCTTCTTGAAAACCTAAGACGCGAAGGCTATGAGCTTCAAGTTTCTCAACCACAAGTAATTATTAAAGAAGAAAATGGTAAAAAAGTGGAACCTTTTGAAGAATTAACTATTGATATTCCTGAGTCTATGTCGGGAACGGTTATTGAGAAAGTTTCTAAAAGAAAAGGCAGAATGACCGATCTTAAAACCCACAACGGTCAAAGCCGTTTATTATTTGAAATACCAACCAGAGGACTATTGGGTTATAGAAACGAATTTATAGTTGATACTAGAGGAGAAGGAATACTATGTTCTCATTTTCTAGGATTTAAAGAATATGTTGGTGATATTGAAAAAACTAGTTTAGGAGCTATGATTTCTATGGCTACTGGAAAAGCTTTAGCTTTCTCTTTATGGAATTTACAAGATAGAGGTGTTCTATACATTACTCCAAATACTGAAGTATATGAAGGAATGGTTATTGGTAATGTAGCCAAGGGAAATGATATGACCGTTAATCCTATTAAAGGAAAGCAGTTGACTAATGTTCGTGCATCTGGATCAGATGAGGCTATTATCCTTACTCCGCCTATGGATTTAAATTTAGAAAGGGCAATGAGTGTTATGAATGACGACGAATATTTGGAAATAACTCCAAAAAACATTAGACTTAGAAAACAATATTTAACCGAAACCGAAAGATCTAGAAATAAAACAAGAAAAAGTTAAAAAGAATTAAATTATTGTTTTAAATAGTGTTAATTAAATTATTTAATATAGTTTATCAATATTAAAAAAAGAACCCGAAACGTATTTGTTTCGGGTTTTTGTTTTAAATGTGAGTTGTTTTGTACACCTTTTCCAATTCTCTATACATTTCCAGCTCTTTGAGCATTAAACGGCCTTGCTTTTTGATGAAGAAATTGAATTTTTCTTCATCCTCGGCGCTAATTTCTTCGTTGATTTCGTCAAAATGTTTATCCATATTTTCCTGGTATTTACGAAGCAGACCGGAGTGATAGGAGAAGTCTTCAGACTTTTCATCAACTATCTGTTTAATGTAAGGGGTATAGGCATAGATCTGAGCCAGGTATTCGTTTTTTCCTTTAAGATTGCTTAATTTAATAAGCAGTTCCAACACACTTTGAATATTGTTGTTTACATGCTTGTTTAAATGGAGTAGCTCCATAAAGCAATTGCAGAAGGCTTGTACTTTAATTATCATCTTCTCGTCAGGTGATAATTTGTCTTTCATTTCTTTTTTCATGATTACAAAATTTTTTATAGTTAGACTTTTAAAGAACGTAAATATTTCATTAAATACTATCATTTAAGACCCTCTTTGTCAATTATTCATATTTATGTTATTATTAGAAAATAAAAACAAATGCTTGATATTAAAATACTGGCTGTTTCAAAAATGAAAAACAGGCAATTGAATAGTTTAGTAGAGGAATATTTAAAAAGATTAAAACCCTTTGCTAGAGTTAAGGTTATTGAATTAGCTTCTTTTTCTTTTACTGACAAAAACAAGGAAGCGGCTAAAAATTTTGAATCGGAAAAAATACAAGAATATTTAGATAAGGAAGAAAAGAAAGGGAACAATAATTATGATATTTATCTCTTAGCAGAAAGGGGTAAGGAGTTTTCAGGCTCAATAGAATTAGCTAATTGGTTGAATAAGAAAAATCCTTTAATACTGATAATTGGTGGATCTTTAGGTTTTTCAGATTTAATGTATGAAAAATATCCACAAATATCATTATCGAGCCTAACCTATCCTCATGAACTGGCCCGAGTAATTTTATTAGAACAATTATATAGAGCAACTACTATAATAAATAAAAAAGAATATCATTATTAATAATATGCCAATTAAGAAAAAAACTACTAATACAAAGAACTTAGCTAAAAAAGAAGCCATCAAAACTACAAAGAGCGCTTCTAAAAAAAGAGGTCCAGGTAGGCCACCTAAAAAAAAGAACTCTACCTTAAGTGAGGCAGCTACAAAAAAAACCGTTAAGAAAAAAGAAAGAAATATTAAGAGAGAAAACTTTTATATTGGACTTTCAATAACAATGTTTTCTCTTATTCTTTTATTTGTTTTTATTGCTTCTTTTATGACCGGGCTTATAAATGTTGCTCTTCGTTTGGATAATATGAATAAAATACAAGAACAATATCAATATCAAAGCCTAAAATTACAAGAACTTGAAAATGGTTATATAAATGGTTTGGAGTTTTTTGAATCAAGTGAATATGTTTTGGATAATCAAGTAATTTTAGAGAGTTCAGAGTTTTTTGTCTTATCAGATAACGATGAAAGAAAAATTCAATCTTTAAATTTTCTCCATTCTCCTGATGGTGAAAACTTTGCTTATGTGGTAAGTGATGAAGATGAAGGGTCATCTATTGTTTTAAATGGAATTAAAGGCCCAGTTTATGATTCAATAAAGTTTATGATATTTAGTCCAGATAGCAAACATTTTGCTTATGGGGTTAGGGAGGGTGATGATGAATTTGTTGTTTTAGATGGTGAAGAGGGAAAGGCTTATAATTGGGTTATTTCTCCATATTCTTTTACACCTGATTCTCGTTTTATGGTTTATAAAGCAAGAGATGAAAGAGGAGACTTTTTAGTCTTTAACGATGATGAAAGTGGTCCTTATAATCAAATATATAATCCCTTTATTTCCGCTAGTGAAGAAGAATTTATCTTCTTTAGTAGAATAGAGGATAAAATAATTAAACATAGTCTTAAATTACAAGAATATGCCAACTAAAAAAACTTTAAAAGCCGCTGATTTAATTAGCGACTTAAAAAAGCTAGCTAAAAACACTAAGAACAAAAGTTCGAGGTTTCACAAAACAAAAAAAGGAGAATATGGAGAAAAAGATATATTTATCGGAGTCAGTGTTCCTAAAATTAGACAACAAGCTAAGAAGTATAAAGATTTAACAAACACAGAAATAAAAAAACTTCTTAAAGATAAAATTCACGAAATAAGAATGGCTGGTCTTTTGATTTTGGTTGAAAAATATCAAAAAACAAAAAACAAAGATGAAAAGAAAGAAATCGTTGGCTTTTATTTAGCCAATAGTTCATATATAAATAGTTGGGATTTAGTAGACCTATCTGTTTATAAAATACTGGGAGATTTTCTTTTAGAAGAAGCTCCAAAAAAGGCAAATGCTGTCTTAAATAAATTAGCTTCTTCTAAAAATATGTGGGAGAGAAGAATGGCTATGGTTTCAACTTTTTCTTTTATTAAAGCTGGTAGAAAAGAAGAGGTAAAAAAAATAGCTAAGAAATTAATGAAAGATGGAGAGGATTTAATTCAAAAAGCTAGTGGTTGGATGCTACGAGAAATGGGTAAAAGAATCGGAGAAGATGAATTAAAAAAATTCTTAGATGAAAATCACAAGATAATGCCAAAAGTAGCTCTTCAATATGCGGTTGAAAAATTAGATAAAAAGACAAAAGACCTTTATTTAAAGGCTAAAAAAAGAATTATTAAAAAATAAATTATAAATTTAATTATAAAAAACAAAAATATGAGTGAAGAAAAAAACAATGAGGAAGTAGAAAAAATATTAGATATTGAATCAGAAGAAGAGCATGATTGTTCTTGTTGTCCGGGTTGTTGTCCAGGATGTTTTCATGGTGAAGAAGACGAAGAAGAGTAGAATAACCTTTATATATTGGCATTTTTTTAAAGGCGTGCTATAATATACTTGTAATTATTAATAATAATTTTAAAGGACTTAATTATTAAGACCATTTCTATATTGGATTATAATTAAGCCCCATGCAAAAACTATGTCAAAAATGACTAAAACACAAATGATCGCTTCACTTGCAGAAGCAAACGAAGTAAGCAAAAAAGAAGCAGCTGCTTTCTTAGAATCAATTTCTGAATTAGCTTACAAAGAAGTTAAAAAGAATGGTGAATGCATTCTTCCAGGATTTGGTAAATTAGTAAAAGCTAAAAGAAAAGCTAGAGA
>CAZMJW010000011.1:0-12296 GCA_964566915.1 uncultured Gammaproteobacteria bacterium | reverse complement strand
TAACTTATTACCAAGAACTCATGGTTCATCACTGTTTTCTCGTGGCGAAACTCAAGTAATGTCTATTGTTACTCTCGGAGGTCCAGGAATGGAGCAGTCTCTTGAAGGCTTAGAAGGACAAAGCACAAAAAGATATATGCATCACTATAATTTTCCTCCCTATTCAGTTGGTGAAGCCTCTCCTTTAAGAGGAACAGGAAGAAGAGAGGTTGGACACGGGGCTTTGGCAGAAAAAGCTTTATTCCCAATGATACCAAATAAAGATGACTTTCCTTATACAATTAGAATTGTTAGTGAAACACTTGGTTCAAATGGTTCATCTTCAATGGCCTCCACATGCGCCTCAACCCTTGCCCTAATGGATGCTGGAATACCAATTAAAAAACCAGTAGCTGGTATTGCTATGGGTCTTGCTTCTACTAAAAATTTAGAAAAATGGGAAGTTTTAACAGATATTCAAGATCTTGAAGATGGCAATGGTGGAATGGACTTTAAAATAACTGGAACAGACAAAGGTTTAACTGCTATTCAGCTTGACACTAAAACACTTGGAATCAATCGTGAAATAATTGAAAAAACTTTAACACAAGGTAGAAAAGCTTTAAATGAAATATTAGATGTTTTAACTCAAGCTATTTCTGAACCAAGAAAGGAATTATCAAAATATGCCCCTAGACTTATAAGCTTTAAGGTTGATCCAGATAAAATTGGTTCTATTATTGGACCTGGAGGAAAAATTATTAATAAGATTATCGACGAAACTAATGTAACAATTGATATTGATGATGACGGAAAAGTGGTTATTTGTGGTACTGATGCCGAAATGGTAAGCAATGCTCTTTCTCAAATTAAAGAAATTGTTAAAGAATTTGAGGTTGGTGAAATTATCAAAGGAAAAGTGGTAAGAATGTTAGATTTTGGAGTTTTTGTAGCTCTTAATGCTAATCAAGATGGTATGGCTCACGTCTCTGAACTTGCTCCATATCGTGTTAACAAACCAAGTGATTTATTAAATATTGGTGACGAAGTTATGGTTAGAATAAAAGAAATAGATGACCAAGGAAGAATAAATTTAAGTCTTAAGGGACTTGAAGAAAATGCCCATTTATGGAAGGATGAAAAAGGAAAATCAACTAATAATTCATTTGGTAATAATAACGATGGATTTAAAAAAAGAAATTTTTCAAAATAATAATTAATAAATAATGTTGACTTTTTATTGATAATTAGTTAATATTATCCAATAAAATTAAGTGTATAATAAAAAATTATGTTAGCAATTAAACTATCCCAGAGAGGAAAAAAGAATAAAAGAATGTTTCGCTTAATTATTTCTGAAAAAAGCCGCGATCCTTTTGGAAGAGTTTTAGAAACTCTAGGTTCATACAACCCACATTCAAAAGAATTAATAGCTAAAGGAGAAAGAATTAACTACTGGATTTCTAAAGGTGCACAAATGACACCAACTGTTAATAATCTTTTAATTGAAAATAAGATTGTTGATGGCGAAAAAAAAGTATCTTCAAAAGCTGGTAAAAAAAGTGAAAAAAGACAAGCTCAATTACAAGCTAAAGCAGATAAAAAAGCAGCTGCTTCTGCTAAAGTAGAAGAAGAAAAACCAATTGAAGAAAAAATGGAAGAACCAAAAGCAGAAACAGAAGAGAAAGTTGAAGAAGAAAAGAAAGAAGAATAAATTGACAAGAAAACAGTCATTTTGTTATAATTCAGATATAAGCCTTAATGGCAGTTATTTAATAAATTTCTTCTGGTTTTGAGATTATCTTTAATTAGTTAATTCACTTCCAAGAAGACGAAAGAAAACTATGGAAGAAAGAGACAAGGAGTTTTTAGAAATGGTGGTAAAAAGCATCGTTAACCATCCTGACGATGTAGTAGTTGATCGTACGATCGATGAAAGAGGTGTCTTATTAACTCTTAAGACTAACCCCGCCGATATGGGCTATGTTATTGGACGTAAGGGCCAAACTGCTCAATCAATCAGAACTCTATTAAAAATTATTGGTGCAAAAAATAACTCAAGAGTTAATCTTAAGATTTATGACCCAGAAGGTGGTCAACACGAATCACGTCGTGAAGAAAATTCTTCAAATGATAACGTTGACACTTCAGCATTAGATGATTTAAATATCTAATAAAAAACAAAAAAGACCTTATTTTTAAGGTCTTTTTTTGTTATTTAACTAGACAATTTTCTTTTTTTACTATACAATTTAGGGTTATGAATAATTATAATAAAAAATTAAAACAAGCATTTAAGGTAATAATGAATAGCCAAAATGTTTTAATAGTTGGACACTTGTCCCCAGATTCTGACGCTTTATCTTCGGTAAGTGTTTTTATTGAAATTTTAAAATCTTTACAAAAAGAATATTATGCCTTTACACTTCTTAAAAAAGAAAATGAATATAGTTTCATTCCTAATGTTAATGAAATAAACTCTAAGCCACCAATAGATTTTAATGAATTCGATGCTATTGTGGTTGTTGATTGTGGTTCAATAGAGAGAACGGCTATTGAAAAAGAAATCTTACAAATGAAATATACAAATTCTGTTTTTATTATAGATATTGATCATCATGAAAAGAATTCTAATTATGCCAATTTAGAAATTCGTCGTCAAGACAAAGCTTCAACAACAATGATAATCTATGATTTTCTAAAAGCAAATAATTGGCCTATTAACAAAAATATTAGCGATGCAATACTTAGTGGTATTGTTGGAGATACTGGTTGCTTTGTTCACCCAAACTCTTCTGCTGAAGCAATTAGAGTTGCTGCTGATACTTTAAATTATGGAGCCTCTTTTTATAAAATAATTAAAGAAAGCACCAACAAAAGTAATCTTTTGTCACTTAAGATTTGGGGAAAAATTATCGATAATATTTATTTTAATAATAAAAGCGGATTAATAAGTTCGGGTATTAGCGAGAAAGAAATGAATAATTTAAAAAAGGAAGTAATTAATGAAGATTTAATACCAGATTTATTTGGCATAATTGTTTCTTTTATGTGTTCCTTAAAAGATGTTAAGGTTGCCCTACTTTTAAGAGAAGAAAATGGAATAATAAAAGGTAGCTTAAGAACAAATCAGGATTTTATAGATGTAGCAAAAATAGCTTCTCAGTTTGGCGGCGGAGGTCATAAAAAAGCAGCTGGATTTTCCAGAAAAGGGTATTTAATTAAGACTGAAACCGGATATAGTATTAGCAAGAAATATACAGACTAAAAATTTTTTGCTAATATATAAGAATAAATATAATATGTCTAATAATATTAATAAAATTAAATTAGTAGCCAGGTTAACTGATATTATTCTTCTAATATTAATTTTTCCTTTTTATTTCGGATACGGATCACCTTTCCCTAATAAAGACTTAAGTTTTTTTGAGAATATTTGGCTAATAATCATACCAATATTTTTGGCTGGCTTATTAATTGCTTTTAAAAGAGAAAAGTTAGGGGCCTTTACTGTTATTATTCCAATTTTATTAGGTTTAATAGTTTCAATTATTAGTAATAAGAGTCCAGCTATTTTGATGGTACTTCCAATTATTCCTGCTATTCTTTTCTTAATTAGTTCTTATCAAAAAAATAATTAAACTATGAAATTTAATGTGATTACAATATTCCCTGAATTAATTAATTCTTATTTTAAAGAAGGGGTATTAAAAAAAGCAATTGATAAAAATATTTTTTCTTTGAATTCAGTTAATTTAAGAAAATACACTGACGATAAGAGGCAAAGTGTTGACGACAGTCCTTATGGTGGAGGAGCTGGCATGCTTCTTAAAATAGAACCTTTGTATAAAAGTTTGAAAGATTTAAAAGTAAAAAAAGGTTTAAAAACAAAAAAAATAATCTTATTATCTGCTAGCGGAAAAAAATGGAATCAAGAAAAAGCTAAAGAGTTCTCAAGATTAAAAGAGATTACTTTAATTTGTGGAAGATATGAGGGCGTGGATAACAGAATTAAAGAATTTATTGATGAAGAGATATCTATTGGAGATTATGTGTTAAGTGGTGGTGAGCTTGCCGCTCTTACCATTATAGATTCTACTTCAAGACTACTCAAAAATGCTCTAGGAAATAATCAAAGCATAATTGAAGAATCACACAGCAAAAAAGGAATAGGTGAATACCCACAATACACTAAGCCGGAAATATTTAAATTTGGAAAAAAAGAATTATCGGTTCCTAAAATTCTTTTATCTGGAAATCATAAAGAAATTGAAAAATGGCGACATTATAAAAGCAAAAAAATAGATTAATTTTAAAAATATATAAGAAAAAAGAACCTAATAATAGGTTCTTTTGTTTTTTTAAAGTATTAAAAGAGCAAAACTGATCAAGGAAATAATCGTCATTGAGACAGAATAAGAGACAATTCTTTTTTCTTCAAAAGCAAGCCAAAGTAAAAATAATACCACCGCTGATATTATTGAAAAAAGTGCTACTAAGGGTCCATAAATATTCAGCCTGATAAATAAGGTTAAAAGAAGGGCCCAGGAAAACCAAAAAATTAATAACATGTAAACATTCCACTTCTCTCTTTTTAAAGAATTTATTTCATCTTTCGTTTTTTCTTTAGCTTTTTCCCTAATAGCTACATCGGTTCTAGTCATAAGACTAAAAAAGAAAGAGACTACAAAAAGAAACGCACTTAATGAAAACAATGAAATGTTTTCAATATGAGGAACTTCTAAGACTAAATTGTCTACAAAAACATAGAATAACACCGTAATGCATAAATTTAATGATAAATTATGCCAAAACTTTATTGTTTGAATACTACCAATAGTAGCCCAAACAATTGCAGCAATAATAATAACAACAGTTGTTTCCATTTATTATATTTTAAAGGTTAATATCAGAGAACTAATTAAAAATAATAAACTACAAATAAAAAATATATACTTTTCTGATCTATTTTTTAAAGTTTCTATGTATTTAAATAAAGCAGCAAAAGGCATTGCTGTTAAAGAACTAAGCGCAATAGATAGAATCCAATTTATTTTAAATAAAACAAAAATTACAATTAAAGATAAAATAAATAAAATAAAAAATATTATTGAAAATAATTTATAAACAAATAATTCAGATTCTCCATTTTCATCTAAAAATGTTTTTTCTTCATACCGGGATCTTTTAAATGCACTAATAATTAAAAAGACTGAAAAAGTAAATATTAAATAGTAATTTATTATTACTTCCTGTAATAATATTAAAACACTAACATTGTTTTGATTAAAAAATAAAGACAATAAAGCAATGCTAGCA
The DNA here is from genome assembly GCA_964566915.1 of uncultured Gammaproteobacteria bacterium. Taxonomy (GTDB): domain Bacteria; phylum Patescibacteriota; class Patescibacteriia; order Patescibacteriales; family UBA12465; genus UBA12465. Next base: position 6,998 of record CAZMJW010000011.1, on the reverse strand, counting down.
AATATAAATAACCCCAAAGTAATTTTTAAATTAAATTTTATATTACTAAAAGACAAAATAAGAAAAAACACTCCTATTAATAAAGCAACTATTTCTTTCATAATATTTATTTTTTAAGGTTCAACGTTTAAAATAACATTTTATATTACTAAAAATATTAAATTATGTCAATCGAAAAAAAAGCCACTTCTGGCTTTTATTCTTCTATAGCTTCATTAATTAATTTCTCTATTTTTTCCGCTTCTCTTTCAGTGGCATCAAATTCCCATATTAAATGGGGTATTTTTCTTAATTTAACCCTTTTTTTAATAATTGAAACTAAATGACTTGTCGATTGTTTTAATTTCCTAAGTACTGTTCCCGCTAAGTTATCCGGCAAAACAGAAAACCTTACCAAAGCTTTTTTTAAATCAGGGTCACATTTTACCTCAGAAACAGTTATTAATGTTCCCGGAACCCCCACTTCTTTGCTTATTGCTTCAGATATTTCTTCAAGTAATAATTCATTAATTCTTTCAACTTTGGACATTTTCTTATAATTTAGTTATTATTTGCTCTTCTTGATAAAAACGCAAGATATCATCTTCTTCAATTAAAGGCTTTCCTTCAAATTTAATACCACATTCTTCACCTTTTTCTACTTCTTTTACATCTTGTTTAGCTGATTGAAGTTGAGTAATTTTTCCTAAAGTAATAAAATTATCATCTCTCATAACTTCAACAAAAGAATCATTTTTAATTAAGCCATCTACAACTTTTCCGCCAACTATTTGACTATCATTCTCGGTTCTAAAAACCGCTAATACTTTTAAGCTACCTAAATCAATTCTATTAATTTCTGGTTTTACTAAAAGTTGCATCTCTTCTTTGGCGTATTTAATTAAATCATAAATAACAGAAAATGATTTTACAGTTATTTGTTTTTCTCTTATTTGTGTTTCAACAACTGGTGGAATTTTTACATTAAATCCTAAAATTTGAGCTCCTGAATCCTCAGCTCTTTTAACATCCCCTTCAGTTATATAGCCAAGTCCTTTACTTAAAACTTTTACTTTTACCTTTTCAGTATTTAATTTCATCAAAGATTCTTCTATTGCTTCAGCAGAACCAAGAAAATCAGCCTTAATTATAACCTTAAACTTAGAAACATTACTATCGCTACTATCTTCTGAAGTGTTGTTGTGGATATTATTGTTTCTATTATTTTTATTCTTGATTTTATTAGCTTTAACTTTTTCTCCTTCTCCAACATTCAAAATATCTCCAATAGCTGGAGCTATTTTTAAACCTAAAACTTTAGCTGGCATAGAAGGACCAGCTTCATCAATATTATCACCATTATAGTCTTTAAGTGATTTTACTTTTCCATAAACAACACCATTAAAACAAAGTTGATCTCCAACTCTAAGTGTTCCATTTTGCACTAATATGGTTGCCAGTGGACCAACTGCTTTATCAATATTTGATTCAACAACAGTTCCAGCTGCTTTAGCATTAGGATTGGCAAAAAGATTTTCACTTTCAGTTTCAGCAAGCAAAAGAATCATATCTAACATATCCTCAATTCCTTCTTTTTTAATAGCAGAAATACTTGAACAGATTGTTTTTCCTCCCCAGTCTTCTGGAGTTATATTTAATTCAGTTGATAATTCTTGTTTTACTCTATTAACATCAGCATTTTCTTTATCAATCTTATTAATTGCTACTAAAAACGGTATTTTAGCTGCTTTGATAATTTGAAAAGCTTCAACAGTCTGTTGTTTTACACCATCATCAGCTGCAACAACTAAAATAGCAATATCAGCCACTTTTGCCCCTCTACTTCTCATAGCTGTAAAAGCTTCATGTCCAGGAGTATCAATAAAGGTTAGTTTTTGTCCTTTTCTGTTAATCTGATAAGCGCCAATATGTTGAGTAATTCCACCCGCCTCTTTAGCGATGACATCGGTACTTCTAATTGAATCTAATAATTTAGTTTTTCCATGATCAACATGACCCATAACAACAATTACTGGTGGTCTGTTTTCTAAATTATTTTTTTCTTCAAGTGATAAAATGTTTTCTAACTTTTTTTCTTCTTTATTATCCTCATCTGGCAACTTGCTTGCTTCTCTTACATCTAAGTTCAAATTTTCTCCGACAATCATAGCTGTATCAAAGTCAATTTTCTCATTTATAGATGCAAAAACTCCATTTTTCATTAATTCAGCCAACACTCTATTTACAGGAATACCGGCCAAATCAGCATAATCTCTAACTGAGATTGAATTTGAAACTTCTATTATTTTTTTTTCTTTTGGCAAGTCTTCTGCTTCTTTCTTTTTTTCTTCTTCCTTCTTTTTGTATTCCCATTCTCTTTTTAAGCGAGGCCAATCTTTAATAATTTTTTTAGCAGTATTATTGTCCACTTTTATCGCTTTTTTTCCAATTGAAAATCCGAACTCTGGTAATAGATTTTTGAGTTCCTGTGGAGATATTCTTAATATTCTTGCTAGCTCTGATATATTCATTTTACAAATTTATTATTATTTATTAATGTTTAATATTACTATATATTACTTTATTTTAATGCTTTAGTCAATTCTGCTCTTTTCAAAATCAAAATTATATGTTAGGCTAATATTAGTTTTAAATTATAATAAACAGATTTTTCAGAGATTGAATAAAGAAGGTGAAAACAAAGAACTAGATTTTGTTTGAAATTAATATGAATTCCACTAATATTGTAGTAAAATTTAACAAAAAACTTTCAAAAAACTTAAAAAAAGCGACTTCAAGTCGACTATTTTAGTGTTTTACCTTATTAAAATTATTCTATTTCGAAAAATCCATTAAAAATATGGATTATTTAAGTTATTTATTGTATATTGCCCTTACTATTTTAGGATTTTATTTGGGTTTTTTGTACTTTAAAAAATCAACTGGAAAAAAAATTAATAATGCCTCAGAAAAAGCTGAAAAGATTTTAAGCGACGCTAAATTAAAAGAAAAAGATATTCTTTTAAAAGCACAAGATAAATCAATTGCAATTATAGATGAAGCTAAAAAGGAAGAATCACAAAGAAGAAAAGAGTTAATAGATCAACAAAATAGATTAGAAAAAAGAGAAAACTCTTTTTCTCAAAAACTTCTAGAACTACAAGACAAGCAACAAAAATTATATGATAAGGTTGCTGAAGTTGAAGAAATAAAAGAAAAAATTAAAAACATAAAAGAAGAACAAGAAGCAAAGATTGAAGAATTATCTGGCTTAAGTCAAGAAGAGGCAAAAGAAATGATTTTGAAAACAATTGAAGAAAAAGCTAAAGAAGATTTAATGGTTAGAGTAAGAAAACTTGAAGAATCTTCAGAAGAAAAAATAGAAGAAAAAGCCAGAGATCTTTTAGCTCTATCAATGCAAAGAATGGTTTCTTCTTACACTGTAGAATTAACAACTACAACCGTTGATTTACCTAGTGATGAAATGAAAGGAAGAATAATTGGTCGTGAAGGTAGAAATATAAAAGCGATTGAAAATATGACTGGCGTTGAAATAATTGTTGATGATACACCAAACGCAATTACTATTTCTGGATTCTCTTTAATAAGACGTCATATTGCTAAAAAAACTTTAGATTATTTAATTAAAGACGGTAGAATTCATCCTACAAAAATTGAAGATGCTGTTGAAGCTGCTAAAAAAGAAATTGCTATTGATATTAAAAAGGCTGGAGAAGAAGCTATGTATGAAGTTGGTGTTGCAGGATTTGATCCTAAGTTAGTACAAATAATTGGTAGATTAAAATATCGAACCAGTTATGGTCAAAACGCACTTCGCCACTCTATTGAAGTAGCTCATTTATCAGCTATGTTAGCCGAAGAATTAGGCGCTGACGTTACTTTAGCTAAAAAGGGTGGTCTTCTTCATGATATCGGTAAAGCCGTTGATCACGAAGTTCAAGGAAATCACACAGAGATTGGAAGAGATATTGCTAAAAAATTCAATTTACCTCAAGAAATTATTGACCCCATTGCTTCTCATCACGATGATAAACCAGCTAGTTTAATTTCTGTAATTGTAAAAGTAGCTGATGCTATATCTTCTGCTAGACCTGGAGCTAGAAGTGATAATTATGAAAATTACCTTCAACGTTTAGAGGAATTAGAAAAACTTGCAAACAGCTTTGCGGGAGTGGAAAAAGTATATGCTATTCAAGCAGGACGTGAAGTAAGGGTTTTTGTTCAACCAGAAAAAATTGATGATTATAAGTCATATAATTTAGCTAGAGATATTGCTAAAAAAATAGAAACTGAATTAAAATACCCTGGTGAAATTAAAGTTAATGTAATAAGAGAAACAAGGGCAATCGAATACGCTAGATAATAAATTATTATTTATATAATTAAAAAGTTATGAATAAAGCTCAACTTATTGAAAAACTAAACCAAGAGGTTGATGGTATCAATAAAAAACAAGCAGAAAAGATGTTAGAATGTCTAACTAATACCATTATTGAAGAACTTAAGAATAATCGTGAAGTATCTATTTCTGGGTTTGGCACATTTTTATCAAGAATAAGATATGCAAGAGGTGGTGTTAATCCGCAAAAACCAGAAGAAAGAATAACCATTCCTGAAGTTAAGGTAGCAAAATTTAGAACTGGTTATCATCTAAAACAAGCCTTAAAAGGAAAAAGGTAATAAATAGTAAATGGATTTTTCTCCATTTAAGGCGCCTGTAGCTCAACTGGATAGAGCACTTGGCTTCGGACCAAGGGGTTGTGGGTTCAAATCCTGCCGGGCGCACTGAGGTTGACTAAATTTTTATAATAATGTTTAATAGTTTTAGAAAGTTTAGGCTGGGTAGCTCAGTTGGTTAGAGCGTAGCACTCATAACGCTAAGGTCGCGGGTTCGATCCCCGCCCCCGCCACATAAGCGCTGTTAGCTCAGTTGGTAGAGCAGCTCCCTCTTAAGGAGATGGTCGTAGGTTCGAATCCTACACGGCGCACTGATAAAATAGATAGGGATATCTATTTTTTTATTTTTTTCTTTATTGATACTATATTTAATTTTTGCTATAATTTATTAGGTTAAAGAAATAATATTAATTATATGAAAATTAAACAAATTTACGTTGGTAGTTGGTATCCACGAACTTTGTTTCACTTAAACGAAATGTATGATTTTCTTTCCTCAGGAAAGAGTCATTTAAAACTTGATAAAGAAAAAATTAAAAAACTAAAAGAGGAATTAAATCCAAGCGATGTTTTCTTAAAACAAAATAAAGGACAGAGTTATCTACAAGCTAAATTTGGTGACTATAATTTTGAAAGCTTTGAAAGTGGTTTATCTATTTTTTCTTGTGAATGTAAAAGTAATGATATAGAAAAACTAACTATTGAAACACAAGAAATGAGTGAGTTTGCTTTTAAAAAAGTTTTTACTTCATTTAATTATATTTATAGCCTTGGTGCACCAATTCCAAAAGTTTTTGCAGCTTTAAAATCTGTTATGCCTTTTGTTTTTGTTACTGAAAATGCTAGCAAAAAAGAAGTAGAAGATTTTCTAGAAAAACGTGGTGAAATTATAACGAAAGAATTTTCTAGTGAAAAAGGAGAAATATATTATGGTAATAATAGTATTATAATCGACAGTGATATTGATTTTGCTAAAAGAGTTATTAAAGAATGTATCTATTATCTTCATGATGCTGAAGCACAATTACAAAAGATACTAGATCTTCATCGCTATATCTGGGATGAAGTTAGTACAATAAAATCATCAAAGTCAATTAAATACAAGGATCTAGCTACAACAAGAGATTTATTAACTGAAATTGAATCTGATGTAATCTTCTTTGATTCAAGAATTCAACAATTAAAAAACGTTTTATTAAAACAAAAAAATAGAGTATCTGAATTTGCTCAACAAGAAAATGATTATATTTGGGATGTTTTTGAAGATGGTTTTTCTTCACTTGAAGGATCAGGAAATTATGTTGAAAATCTATGGAATATGACTAAAAATTATTTAAGTGGTGCTTCTAATTTAATTAACTTAATATATCAAGAAAGTTCTACTAAACAAATTAATATCTTACAATTTGTATTTATTATCTCTGCTATTGCCTCTTTGATAGCTTTAGGTGAAGTTGTTTCAGCAGATATAGTTGGTACTGTTAATCTAGAAACTGGATTAATTAAAGCAACAGAACATGCTTTCTCCTGGGTTTCACTAGCTCAATTAGGAATGCTTTCAATTATTTCCGGAGGTGTAATATATTATCTTTGGGAAAAACTATACAGACATTTTGCGGGATCAAAAATATCTGACCCAAGTGTTATTGCAAAATCTAAATTTAACAAAGTTAAAAAAATGTTTAATTAATATTTTAAATAATGAATATAATAATTTTTGGCTCTCCTGGAGCCGGCAAAGGAACACAAGCAAAAATAATTTCTGAAAATGAAAATTTATCTCATCTTTCTAGTGGTGAACTTTCAAGACAAATGACAAATAATAAAGAATTTGGTGAGATTATTAAAGATTGTCTTAAAAAAGGAAACTTAGTGCCAAATAAGATAATAATTGATATCGTAGAAAACTATATCTTAAAAAATAGAAAACTTTCTGGTTTCATTTTTGATGGTTATCCAAGAAATATTGGTCAAGCTAGAGCTTTAGATAAATTAACGAAAATTGAAAATACAAAAATAGATTTAGTTATTAATTTAAAATTAAATCAGGAAGAAGCTTTAAAAAGAATTCTTGAAAGAGGTAAAATTTCTGGTAGAAGTGATGACAATTTAAAAACAATAAAAAATCGTTTAAAAGTTTATAAGAAAAGAACAGAACCTCTGCTTGACTACTATAAAGAACAAAATAAATTATATACTGTCGAAGGAAAAAAAAGTATAGATACAATAGCTAAAGATATAGAAAAAATAATCAAAAAATATAAACAATGACCTCCTCCCCAGACTAAAGTCTGGGGTTTCCTTTCGCGGCATGAAAACCA
>CAZMJW010000010.1:0-12351 GCA_964566915.1 uncultured Gammaproteobacteria bacterium | reverse complement strand
GCTGGGAATCCAGTGAAAAAGATTTGGAAAATGGACAGCCATTTATTTTGTGGAGTAATAAAAAAAATAAAATTCATCGAGATCTTTGGCGTTTAGCTAATTTGGCTATTTCCCTAAATGATGAATATAAAAATGACGAAAATTATTCTTGGTATCGTTGGCATTTAGTGCGAGGTTTAGCGAGTTGTACATTTTGGTGGGCAAGTGCAAATGATTTTTCTCCTAATTTTGGTCCATACGCTTGGAGTCCAGATATTGTTGATAGAGGTTTAAATGATTTAATTAGATCTATTAGGAGTTTATCAGGAAAAAATAGCAAGCAAGCAAAAATTAGTGCAGAGAAGTATTATCTAAAAATTAATAAGAATCTTTGGCGGGAACACTGGGAAAAGCATTGGTTCGGTAAATAAATAGCTATGAATAAAATTTTAAATTTATTTGATGAAAAGTTTGTTTTATCATATTTTAAAAAACACATATTACCTCTTTATCCATATTTTGTAGATATTAAAAAAGTTAAAATAAAACCATACAAAAAAATGGTTTGGGAAGAAGATTATCATGTGGTAATTGAATTTGAAACATATTTTATAAATCAAGATGGTGGAAAAAATAAGATTAGGATAATTTGTTCTGCTCATGATAAAGAGCCAAGAGAAAAGGCTTTTAATATCTTAAAATATTTTTGGGATAGTTCTGTAAATTCTAAACCAATTGAGTTTCCTCATCCTTTATTTTATTCAGAAGAATTTCGTGGAGTTTTTTATAGAGCTTTAAGAGGAAGAAATCTTTTGTATTTATTAAAAGAAGATAAAATAGAAGCTCTTAAAAAGAAGATAAAAATGGCGGCCATTTTTTTTGCTAGACTACATGAGCTAAAAGTTAGTAGTAATAGTGAATTTAATCCAGAAATAGAAAAAATAGAGACTGTTGTTCCTGGAAAAGAAGCGGTTCTTAGAGAAATGAGCTTAAGATATAATGGTGTATATGATGTTGATCTTAAAAAAGCCTATGATTGGTTTATTGAATCTGAAAATAAGTTTTTAAAGAATAAAAGTAATGTAAGTGTAATTCACGGTGACGCTCATTTAGAAAACTTAATTGATATTGGACCGGGAAGATTAGGGGTGATTGATTTTTCAGATTTTTGTTATTCAGATTTTGCCAGAGACCTTGGAACATTTATACAACAAGTAGAGTATAAAGTTTTATCAAGATCAGATTTTCAAGATATTACCTTAACTAAAGAACTTAAGGATTTATTTTTAAATAAATATTTAGAATTGAGAAACATTGAACTAGACAGTGATTTAAAAGAAAGAATAAAAATGTATTACTACTGGACTGGAATAAGATCAGTTGTTTATTTATTTTTAAAATTTGATAAAGAACCAAATAGAGCTTTAAGGTTGTTTGAAAAAATAAAAAGCGAAATGAATCTCTAATGTTTGCTAAAAGCTTTATTTGACGCTAAAATATGAGTATATAAATTAATATGGGAAGAAAAAAGAAAAAACAATCTGCCTTTGATTATATAAATATTCCCCCGATTGAATTGGGAGATAAAACAAAAAAAAGTATTTATGTCGTTTTTTTGTTCGTTTTTGGTTTATTAAGTTTTTTAGGTTTATTTAATCTTTCCGGTCAATTCGGAGAATTGATGTCAAAATATTTAGGTATTGCTTTTGGAATAGGAAAGTTTTTGATTCCTCTGATATTTATTTATTGGGCTTTAGCTATATTGAGTAAAAATGCTAAATCTTGGAAATTTACTGATTATTTTGGTTTAGCTTTCTTTTTTATTTCCTATCAATCATTGTTTCATTTTTTTATTGATCAAGAAAAATGGCTTGAAATTGCAAAACTAGGTAAAGGCGGAGGATATATTGGATATTACTTAAGTCAATTTTTTCATTATATTTTTGGTTTTTGGGGAGGAGTTATTATTTTAATTGCTCTCTTTTTAATTTCTTGTCTTTTGGTTTTTAACACCTCTTTATCTAAAATAATTGGTAAAGAAAGTTTTTTAATAAGAATTTTTAGACCATTCGTTGAATTTTTTAAAGCTCTTTTTTCAAAATCTGAAGAAAGTGAAGAAGGTGAAGAAATTGAAGAATATAGAGAGGAAGAAGATAATGATAGTCCTGAAGAAATTATAGAAAAGGCTAGAGAAGAAGTTTTAGGTTCTTGGGAGAAGAAAGAAATTGCTAATAAAGAAGAAATTAATCCAGCTTTTTTAAATCAAGGAAAGAAAAAAATTCAAGAAAAAATTTCTTGGCCAAAGAAAATTATTAAAATTGATTTACCTCTTGATTTGTTAAATAATAATAAAACTAAGGCTGAAGGAGGAAACACTGATCATAATGCAGAAAGAATTCAAAAAACTCTTGAAAAGTTTGGTATTAATGTGGAAATGGGAGAAACAAAAATTGGTCCAACGGTTACTCAATATACTTTTAGACCCCAAGAAGGAGTTAAATTATCAAGAATAACCTCACTTAGTAATGACTTATCTCTTTCACTAGCTGCTCATCCAATTAGAATTGAAGCACCAATTCCTGGACAGTCTCTTGTTGGTGTTGAGGTTCCTAATAAATCCAAGGCTATGGTTGGATTAAGAGAGGTGTTGGAATCAGATAGTTTTAAGAATAGGAAAAATAATTTGATGATTGCTCTTGGAAAAGATGTTGCTGGAAATTCTTGGTTATATGATTTAACTAGAATGCCTCATTTATTGGTAGCTGGAGCTACTAACTCAGGAAAATCAGTTTGTTTAAATACAATTATCATTAGCCTTCTTTATCAAAACGATCCTGACAAGTTACGTTTTATTATGGTAGATCCAAAAAGAGTAGAATTACCAACATATAACGGTATTCCTCATCTTTTAACCCCGGTAATTACAGAAGTTAATAAAACTATTAATGCTTTAAAATGGTGTTTAAATGAAATGGATAGAAGATATGATTTGCTAAATAAATACGGGAAAAGAAACATTCAATCATATAACGAAGTAGCTGAAGAAAAGATTCCTTATATTGTTTTTATTGTTGATGAGTTGGCTGATTTTATGATGACTAGTGGTAAGGAAATGGAAGCAGGAATTATTAGGTTAGCTCAAATGTCTAGAGCAATTGGTATTCATCTTATTTTAGCTACCCAAAGACCAAGCGTTGATGTTATTACTGGATTAATAAAAGCTAATATTCCTTCAAGAATTGCTTTCTCGGTTGCCTCTTTAGTTGATTCTAAAACTATTTTAGATTCTTCAGGAGCGGAAAAACTTTTGGGACAAGGAGATATGCTTTTCTCAACAGCGGAAATATCAAAACCTAAGAGAATTCAAGGAGCCTATTTAAGTGATGCAGAAATAAATAACATTGTTAGTTATATAAAAGAAAAAAGTGGTGAAGCAGAATATTTAGAAGGTGTTACTGATAGACAAAAAGTTAATGGTATAGCGGGTGTTGGTCTTGATGGAAATCATGGTGATGAAGATGAGTTATTTGAAGAAGCAAAAGAAATTATTGTTAAAGCTGGAAAAGCCTCAACCTCAATGTTACAAAGAAGATTATCTATTGGTTATGGAAGAGCGGCTAAGATTTTAGATATGCTTGAAGAGTCAAATATCATTGGACCGCCAAATGGCTCTAAACCAAGAGAAGTCTTGATTAGTTTAGAACAATATCAAAACCAAAATTCTTCTATGGCAGGCATGTCTATCCATGATAGACAGACAGCTGTTTCTCCTGACAGTTATTTAAGTGAAGGTGAGGGTGATGATGGAACTCTATCATTTTCTCGAAAAGAAGAAGATAATAAAGAAGATGAGGAAGATGATGAGATAGGTGAAGAAGATAGTGACAGTGAAGAAGAAATAGAAATAGATGAAGAAAAGGAAGACGGTGAAGAAGAAGAGGAAGAAAATGACAAAAATAAAGAAGAATTAATGGAAGAGGATATTGAAGAAAATGAGGAAGAAAAAGATAGTTCTCAAGATAAAATTGCTAAAAAAGAGGGTGACAAACTTCCTTTTGATGAAGATGATGAAATGTTTTTTGCTAGATAATTAATTTTAAAATATATGAACAATTTTGAAAATCCTAAAAACATTTATAATTCTGAGAACTTAGAAAACATTGATCAAATTGCTCCCGAAGAGGAGGCAATTACATTTTCTGAAAAAAGAGAAATTTTAAGAAACACTATTAAAGATTTGGAAAATCAATATTCTACCACACTAGGTGAATTAAATAATTTGATAAATGATCTTGACGAAAAAAGTTTTAATAGTACTTATCATGAAGAATTGTTAAAAGATACAAATGAATCTTTAAAACAAATCGACAAATATGTTGAAGATCAAAAGAATAATTTAAAAGAACTTGAAAAATATCAAAAAAATCTTAAAGAAAAACTTTCATCTTCAAAAAACTAAAAAACTATGATTGAAAAAATCAAAAAGCTTATTCCTAAGAAATTATTTAAAGCATTAAGCCCTGTTTATCATTTTGTATTAAGTTTTTTAGCTGCAGTTGTTTATGGTTTTCCAAGTAAAAAAATGGTAATAATTGGAGTAACTGGAACCGCTGGTAAAACGTCCACTTCTTACTTAATAGCTAAAATGCTCTCATCGGCTGGCTATAAAACAGGATTAACATCAACGGCAATCTTTTCTGACGGTGACCGGGAATGGTTAAATGATAAAAAAATGACAATGCCGGGTCGTTTTTTTATTCAAAAACTTTTATCAAGAATGAAAAAAAATAATTGTTGTTATGCAATTGTTGAAACGACCTCCGAAGGTATAAAACAATTTAGACATCGTTTTATTAACTACGATATACTATTATTTACTGGTCTTTATCCGGAACACATAGATTCTCATGGTAGTTTTGATAAATACAGAGAAACAAAAGGAAGGCTTTTTCATCATTTAAAAAGAGGTAGTGTTAAGTATATAAATGATGATCATAAAGTTATTTTACCAAAAACACAGTTAAAAAAATTAGATTTAAAAAGAGTTAGTAAAACAATTATTGTTAATGGTGATGATGAGCATGCTAATTACTTTCTAAATTTTTGGTCAGAAGTGAAGTATATTTGTTCTTTTGCTGAAGATTTTCAGGAGAATAAATTATTATCAGAAGTTAAGAGTGAATTTGTTCCTAAAGATTTAACGATTCTTAGAGGATCTAAAATTGAATCAGATTTTTCTGGTACTAGTTTTTATATTAACGATGAAAAGATACAACTAAAACTCTTAGGAGATTTTAATGCTAAGAATGCTTTAAATTCTTATGCTCTTGGTTTAAGTCAGGGAATTAATAAAGAAAAAATTGAAGAAGGTTTAAAAAGTGTTCATAATTTAGCAGGAAAGCTAGAAATGATTGATGTAGGTCAAAATTTCAAAGCTATGGTTGATTATTCTTTTGAACCAAAGGCTGTTGAAAATCTGTATAAGGTTATTGATATAATTCCCCATAATAGACTTATTCATCTTCTTGGTTCTACTGGCGGTGGAAGAGATAAATCTCGTCGTCAGGTTTTAGGATCTTTGGCGGGAGAAAAAGCTGATATAGTAATTGTTAGCAATGAAGATCCATATGATGATGATCCTCAGGAAATAATTGATGAGGTGGCACTTGGAGCAGAAAAAGTTGGTAAACAAAAAGATATTAATTTATTTAAAATACTTGATAGACGTCAAGCGATAAAGAAAGCGATAGCATTAGCTAAAGAAGGTGACTTAATTTTATTCACCGGAAAAGGAGCTGAACAACAAATTTGCTTGGCTAATGGTGAAAAGATGTCTTGGGACGAGAGAGAAGTTGTTAAAGAAGAGATTGTGGAAAAACTAGGCATTGACATAAAATCAAATATATAATATTATAATAATATCTCGACACTTTTTTTAACGAAGTGATTTATAAAAAGAATAACTAATTTAATAACCTTGAAACTCAAGCCATTCTTTGGGGTTGGGGTTTTTGTGTTAAAAATTAGTTATGCCCTAATTTTAATATCTTATGTCAAAACGAAAATCATTTTCCGAGACCGCTATAGCTGTGCCAATGCCGGATTTGATAGAAATCCAAACAGATTCATATCAATGGTTTCTAAGGGAAGGTTTAGCTGAACTTTTTGAAGAAATAAATCCAATTACCGATTTTATTGGTCGTGATTTGGAATTATATTTTGAAGATTATTATCTTGATGAGCCAAAGTTTTCTGAAACAGAGAGTCGTCAAAAAAATATTACTTATGAAGCGCCAATTAGAGTTAAAGCTAGACTTCTAAATAAAAAAACAGGCAAGGCTATAAATCAAGAAGTATTTCTAGGTGATTTTCCTATAATGACAAATAATGGAACATTCATTATTAACGGAATTGAAAGAGTTATTGTTTCTCAATTAATCCGAAGTGCTGGTGTAATGTTTACCGCAGATTATATTAAAAACAAGAAATGCTATGGCGCTAAAATTATTCCTAATAGAGGTGCTTGGTTAGAAATAGAAACTGATGCGAATAAAGTTATATGGATCAGAATTGATAGAAAAAGAAAAGTTGCCGCTACTTCTTTGTTAAGAGCTTTTGGATATTCAAGTGATGAAGAAATCAAAAAATTATTTACTGATGTTGATTTAGTAAAAGACGAAGAAGAACCAACTTTTATCGATGCAACTTTAGAAAAAGATTTAGCAAGTAATGAAGAAGAAGGATTACAAGAAGTATATAGAAGAATTAGACCGGGTGATTTAGCTTCAGCAGAAAATGCTAAACAACTTATTCATTCAATGTTCTTTCGTTTTGACCGTTACGACTTTGGTAGAGTTGGTCGTTATAAATTAAATAGAAGATTTAATCTTGACTTATCTACTTCAAAAAAAGAAAACAGAATCTTAAGAAGAGAAGATTTAATTTTAATACTAAAAGAAGTTATTCGTTTAAATATAACTAAAGAACCAGAAGATGATATTGATCACTTAGGTAATCGTCGAATTAGAGCAATTGGTGGTTTAATCCAAAACAGATTTAGAGTTGGTTTAGCTCGTATGGAAAGAATTGTTAAAGATAGAATGTCAACTTCTGACATCGCCTCTTTAACTCCATCAAAATTAGTAAATGCTCGTCCAGTTATTGGTGTAGTTAAAGAATTTTTCATGTCATCTCAATTATCTCAATTTATGGATCAAACCAATCCATTAGCTGAACTTGAACATAAACGACGTTTGTCAGCGATGGGTCCAGGTGGTTTAACAAGAGAAAGAGCAGGTTTTGATGTTCGTGATGTTCACACCACTCACTATGGTCGTATTTGTCCAATTGCTACACCTGAGGGACCAAATATTGGTTTAGTAGGTCATTTAGCTAGTTATGCTCGTTTGAATACTTATGGATTTTTAGAGACTCCATATTATCGAGTAAAACATGAAAAGAAAGGAAGTAGAGTAACTGATGAAATTATCTATCTTGATGCTTCTGAAGAAGAAAAATATATTACAGCCGATTCAACTATCCCAAAAGATAAAGATGGTTATTTTATCGTAGGAAAATTTGAAGTAAGAAGAAACGGAGAACCAGGTATGGAAAATGTTGATAAAATTGATTTTGTTGGTTTAGCTGCAAATCAAATTATTTCAATTGCAACTTCACTTGTTCCTTTCATGGAACACAACGATGGACAAAGATCTCTTATGGGAACAAACATGCAACGTCAAGCTGTTCCACTTTTGAAAACTGAAGCTCCAATTGTTGGAACTGGCGTTGAAGAAAGAGCAGCTCGTGATAGTGGTCATGTGGTAATAGCTGGGGACAGTGGAACTATTTCATATGCAGATTCTTCAATTATAGAAATTACTACAAAAAAAGGTGAAAAAATTTCTTATCCTTTAAACAAATTTTTAAGATCAAACTATTCAACTTGTATTAATCAACATCCAATTGTTAGTGTTGGTGACAAAGTAAAAAAAGGTGATGTTTTATCTGATGGTCCAGCTATTGATGATGGAGAATTAGCACTTGGAAAAAATGTTTTAGCTGCTTTTATGACCTGGGAAGGTTTAAACTATGAAGATGCTATTATCATTTCTGAAAGATTAGTTAAAGAAGATGTTTATTCTTCCATTCATATTGAAAATTACACAATTGACGTTCGTGATACAAAACTTGGTCCAGAAGTAATTACTAATGATATCCCAAATATTTCAGAAGAAAAATTAAAAAATCTTGATGAAGAAGGAATTATTAGAATTGGAGCCAAAGTTTCTAGTGGCGATATCTTAGTTGGTAAAATTACTCCAAAAGGAGAAACTACTCTTTCAGCTGAAGAAAAATTATTAAGAGCTATCTTTGGAGAAAAAGCCAAAGATGTTCGTGACTCATCTCTTTATCTAGAACATGGAGAACATGGAAAAGTTGTTGATATTAAAGTATTCTCTCGAGAAGAAGGAGATAAATTAGCAGCTGGAGTTTTAAAATCAATTCAAGTATCAGTAGCAAATATCAGAAAAATTCAAGTTGGTGATAAATTATCAGGAAGACATGGAAATAAAGGTGTTATTTCTAAAGTTGTTCCAATTGAAGATATGCCTTATATGGCCGATGGAACACCAATCGATATTATTTTGTCTCCACTTGGTATTATTTCCCGTATGAACCTAGGTCAGCTTTTAGAAACACATTTAGGTTTTGCTGCTCAGAAAAATGGTTATAAAGTTATGACTCCAGCTTTAAATGGTGTAACCGAACAACAAATTAAGGATGAGTTAAAAAAAGCCGGATTACCAGAGGATGGAAAAATTGTTTTATTTGATGGAAAAACAGGAGAGGCTTATGACAACAAAATTACTGTTGGTTATAAGTATGTTCTTAAATTAAACCACATGGTTGAAGATAAAGTTCATCAAAGATCTATTGGTCCATATTCTCTTATCACTCAACAACCTCTTGGAGGTAAAGCACAATCAGGTGGACAACGTTTTGGAGAAATGGAAGTATGGGCACTTGAAGGATATGGGGCTTCTCATACACTTCAAGAGATGTTAACTATTAAATCTGATGATGTCCCAGGAAGAAGCAAGGCTTATGAGTCAATTATTAAAGGCGAAGAAATTGAAAAATTAAATGTTCCAGAGTCATTCAATGTTTTAATTAGAGAGCTTAAAGGACTTGGTTTAAATATTCAATTGTTAGGCGGAGAAGGACAAGTTGCCTCAGAAGTAGCAACTGACTTAGAAGATGACGAAATAGAAGTAATTGAAGAAGAGAAAGAAAAAGATAATGAAAGCAAAGAAAAAAAAGAAGAAAAATCTGAGGAAGAATAATTTAAGTTCTGAGAAATAAATAATATATATTAAAACTTATAACATATGTTAAATCCTATAAAAACCAGCGATTTCGCCGCCATCAAATTAAAATTGGCTAGTCCGGATGAAATCTTGGAATGGTCACATGGTGAAATAACTCGACCAGAAACTATTAATTATCGTACACAACGTCCGGAAAAAGATGGATTGTTTTGTGAAAAAATATTTGGTCCTACTAAGGACTGGGAATGTGCTTGTGGTAAGTATAAAAAAATTCGTTATAAAGGAATTGTTTGTGATAAATGTGGAGTTGAGGTTACCAGAAGCATTGTTAGACGTGAAAGATTAGGTCACATCAATCTACAAGTACCAGCTTCTCACATTTGGTTTCTAAGAGGTTTGTCTTCAAAAATAGGCTTGCTTTTAAATCTTGGTGTTCAATCATTAGAAAAAGTTATCTATTATGCTAGTTTTATTGTTATTGATGTTGATGAGAGTTTAAAAGAAGCTACTTTAGAACAAATTAAAACTGAATATAAATCAAAAACAAAAAGCATAGAGAGTGAATATAAGAAAAAGTTAAAGGATTTAACTGAAAGCGAAGAAAAAGAAAAAGGTGTTGATGAAAAATCACTTCTTAAAGAAAAAGAAGAAAAAATTTCTGCTTTGGATGAAGATTTTTCTCAAGTTCAAAAAGAATTAAAAGATTTAAAACCACTTTTAGTAATGTCAGAAAATCAGTACCAAAGTTTAAGTATGAAATTTGGTCATATTTTTGAAGCATCTATTGGAGCAGAGGCAATTAGAAAACTTTTAACAAAAATAGATTTAGAATCAAGTATAAAAAAACTTGAAGAAAAATTAGAAACTTCAATTGAATCTAAAAAAGAAAAATTAATTAAAAGATTAAAACTTTTAAAGAGTTTTAAAAATAACGATATTAGACCAGAGTGGATGATATTAACAGTTATTCCTGTTATTCCTCCAGATTTAAGACCGATGGTTGCTCTTGATGGTGGAAGATTTGCAGCATCAGATTTAAATGATTTATACAGAAGAATTATTAATAGAAATAATCGTTTAAAACAATTAGTTGAATTAAATGCTCCTGAAGTTATTTGTCGAAATGAAAAAAGAATGTTACAAGAAGCAGTTGACGCTTTAATTGATAACTCAGCTAGACACACCAAAACTGTTACTGCTTCAACTGGACAAAAGAGACAATTGAAATCATTAGCTGATACTTTAAAGGGAAAACAAGGTCGTTTTAGACAAAATTTACTTGGTAAACGTGTTGATTATTCTGGAAGAAGTGTTATTGTGGTTAATCCAAAATTAGATTTAGATCAGTGTGGTTTACCTAAGGTGATGGCTCTTGAATTATTTAAACCATTTATTATTTCACAATTAATTAAAAGAGAAATAGTACACAATGTAAGAAGTGCTTCTAGATATATTGAGGCTGGACATGATGATGTATTTGATATTTTAGAAGAAGTTGTTCGTGAAGCATTCGTTCTATTAAATCGTGCTCCAACCCTTCATCGTTTAGGTATTCAAGCATTTAGACCAGTTTTAATTGAAGGAAAAGCTATTCAAATACACCCTCTTGTTTGTACCGCTTTTAACGCCGACTTTGATGGTGATCAAATGGCTGTTCATGTTCCTTTAACAAAAGAAGCAAAGAAGGAAGCAGAAGAAATAATGTTAGCAACTCATAATCTTTTGAAACCAGCTACTGGAGATCCAATTGTTTCTCCTGGACAGGACATTGTTTGGGGTTCATATTATATTACTTTTGCTGAAAAAAAGTTTGATGAAAGAAAAAAAGAAGAAATGAAATATTTCTATGATGAGGATGAAGCGAAACTTGCTTATGATAATAAAGGAATAGACTTACATCAAGCAATACTTGTTAGATATAATGGTGAACTTATTAAAACTACTGTTGGTCGTTTAATTTTTAATGCTCTTTTACCAGAAAAATTAAAATATATAAATGATGTTGTAGGTAAAGGAAAAATTAGAGATTTAATTAAAGATTGTCTTAGGATTTACGGTGAAGAAGAAACAGTTAAGTTTATTGATAACTTAAAAGAAAAAAGTTTAAAATACATTACTAAATCCGGTCTTTCTTGGGGATTTGGTGATCTTCCTTCATTTTTAGAAAAAGATGTTTTAATTAAAGAAGCAGAAAAGAAAATTGAATTAATAACTGAACAATACGAAGATGGGTTATTAACTGATAGTGAAAGATATTCTAAAGTTATTGAAGAGTGGACTAGAACTAAAGATCAAATTTCGGTTATTTGTAAAAAAGGATTAACTGATATTTTACCAGTTTATTCAATGATTGATTCTGGTGCTAGAGGTTCATGGGCTCAGCCTGTTCAGATTCTTGGTATGAAAGGTTTGGTTACTTCACCTTCTGGAGCTATTTTAGAGTTACCGGTTAAAGGAAACTTTAAACAAGGTTTTGGTGTTCTTGAATATTTTATTTCAACTCATGGTGTAAGAAAAGGTCTATCTGACACAGCTCTTCGTACTGCTAATGCTGGTTATTTAACTAGACGTTTAGTTGATGTTTCTCAAGATGTGATTGTTACTGAAGATGATTGTGGTGATAATGACGGATTATATCTCAATCGTAAAGAAGTTGAAGATAATGGAGAAGATTTCTTCAAAAAAACACTTGGTAGATATACAGCTAAAGACGTTTTAGATAATAAGGGTAAGGTTATATTAAAAGCTGGTAGTATTATTGATACTGAAAACATGGCTTTATTAAAAGAAAAAGATATTTCAGAAATATACATCAGATCAGTTTTAAGCTGTAATTTACACAAAGGTGTGTGTGCTAAGTGTTATGGCTGGGATCTTGCTTACAACAAAGATGTAAAGATTGGTTCAACTGTTGGCGTTGTTGCCGCTCAATCTATTGGTGAGCCAGGTACTCAGTTAACCATGAGAACCTTCCATTCCGGTGGTGTTGCTTCTCAAGATGATATCACTCAAGGTTTACCTCGTGTTGAAGAAATATTTG